>CAYFTB010000076.1:0-11288 GCA_964345875.1 uncultured Proteiniphilum sp. | reverse complement strand
GAGGATAAAAGAAAACAAGATGAAAAATAACCGTTTTGTAATTTTCTAAATAAAAGCATGTTACGAGAAATACTTAGGGGAGTCTATAGGGATTCCCCTATTTTGTTTGCTTCGTTCTTCCGTCCTTTGCTTCATCAATGCATTGAGATAACGAATTTATAATCTCAAAAATGAAGTGAAATGTATATCAATAATGAAGATTTTGAAAAATGGATGCAGAAGCTATCCAAAAAGCTAAGTGAAATCGGTCAGGATTTGAAATCCCTGATTAATACAGACAAGGTATTCAACGAGGATGAAAAACTACTCGATAACCAAGATTTGGCTTTCCTCTTAAAAGTATCAAAAAGAACTCTCCAACGCTATCGGTCAGACGGAAAACTACCCTACTTTATGATAGGTCATAAGACCTACTATAGAGTAAATGATGTTCGGGTATTCGTCCATACATATATGGACTATTGGGCTTCCCAAGAGTTTGACAAAAAGCACCCCAAAGAAGAAAATAAGGACGAAAAAGAGGAATGATTCTGCTTTTTATGTTCTAAGCAAAATGGCGCAAACGGATGAAGGCTTGTATTGTTTAACGCCTTCACTGTAACGCTCCGCATTTAACAGAAACGACCTCGCCAACCGGCTCTGTCTTTTCGTTAAATCAAGCAAGAGGGAACTGGACTTCGTCCTGTTCTTCCTCTTGCCCTGCGGGGCAAAGCCTTCGGCTTTAGTGCTTTATACTAAAGCACAGTTATAACACTTGCTATAACTCGAATTGATATACAATTCTATTTGAGCAAGTTAGATATATGAATAGCTATAAAATAGTTATAACTATGGCTAAACAGAATAGAAACATCATATTTACAACAATAGCGATAGAGGCGGAAACGGACAAGTTGATAGAAAAACTTTGTAAACGCTATTCACTGAAAAAAGGAGAGATTACAAAACTGGCTTTCCTCTATCTGGATAAGGCACATATCAACCCTGCCGATGCTCCTGAATCGGTAAAATCGGAACTATCCAAAATTAACAAACGACAGGATGATGTAATACGCTTCATCCGAAAATACGAGGAAGACCAACTTAATCCAATGATAAGAACAAGTCATTCTATAGCCGTCCGCTTCGATAGTAGTGTGAAAGAACAAAAGGAACTGATAACCTCTGAAATAAATACCTCTCGGGAATTACAGGATAATGTTTTGAAAAAGATAACCGAAACATTTAATCAACATGCTGGAGTGATTAACAACCAAGCCAAACAAATTAATGACCTTGCCGGAGTCATAAATTCATCATCAAAGAAGCAGGAGCGGAACAATAACAAACTTTTAAAGCTGATTTCTCTATATTCGGAGCTTGCCACCTGCGGAGTAATGGACGGCAAAAGGAAAGAGAACCTAAGAAACGAGATTAACGACCTGATAAACGAGTAACCCGTGAATATAGATTTCCCGCCACCCTCTAAAGGCACGTATAATAATGCAGGCAGTAGTCGGAGGCTCGCCAATTATTTAGAGCATGAAGATATGGAACGCATGGAACAGGGAATCTATACAGAGGGATTTTTCAACCTGACAGATGATAATATCTATAAATCCCAAGTAATAAAAGATATAGACAGTAATATCGGTCAGCTTCTAAAAACGGATGCCAAGTTTTACGCTATCCATATCAGCCCGTCAGAAAAAGAACTTCGGGCAATGGGTAACACGGAACAGGAACAAGCCGAAGCCATGAAACGGTATATCCGTGAAGTACTTATTTCCGAATATGCCAAGAACTTCAATAAAGGATTATTGGCAGAAGATATAAAGTTTTATGGGAAGATACATTTTGACAGGGACAGGTCAGACAACGAACTAAATATGCACTGCCATTTGATTGTGAGCCGGAAAGACCAATCCAACAGAAAGAAGCTATCGCCATTAACCAACCATAAGAACACCAAGAAAGGAACGGTTAAGGGCGGTTTCGACAGGAAGAACCTGTTCCAACAGGCAGAACAAGGATTTGACAGATTATTCGGTTATGACAGGCAACTAACTGAATCCTTTGAGTATTACAATACCATGAAGAACGGAAGTATATCCGATCAGTTAAATATACAGGAACGGGAGATGAAAGAAGCTACCCAAAAACAAACTACTCCGCAAAATACTATTTCCGGTGAAAAAGAAAAGAAGCAGACGGTAACACCACCTAAGATAAAAAGGAATCCCAAACGAGGGCAAAGAAGATAAACCGTAAAAAAGCAATAATATGAACGAATACGAGGAAATCCGTAAAGAAATAGACAACTACCTGATGAAGCGGTTCAGATATCGCCGTTCCCTTGTACGGCTTACACCCGACAATATCGTAAGCACCCGGAGAAACAGCCGGATAGACCTGTATTTACGTGTTAGGAGAGTGGAAAGTATTTTCCCGCTCGATTGCCTCATTATTGCCCGAATTTGCTTTAATAAAGAGCGTGTCGGGAATGGAACACACTTTGTTCGTTTCCTGTCAGAAATAGCCTTAAAATACGGCTACAAGCATATCGGAATAGAATCCACCAACCAGAAAAGTAGTTCATTTGCCGAAAAGTTAGGTTTCCATTCGATAGACGGCTCTAACTATGCAATATTGGTAAAGAATCTCCTATCATATTTTCAAGATAGGAGATAATATAATTCTTTATTTATTTGATTTACAAAGGTACATTCCGGCAATAGAACGCCAACACCGAGCCGCAAGCGGTTTATAGAAATTTCTTCCTTTTTGCTTCACAAAAAGAGTAAATTTCTATAAAGTGTTGTCTTATCTAATCCCTGCATGAATGAGATGTATATCAATTAAAAAAAGAAAAAAATATGTTGTTGATTAGAGATTAAATGCGTATTTTCGCAGTGAGTTATTTGAGGAAATGCAGCGCAGAACGCAGAAATAGGCACGGTTGCCAAATCATTACCTCGAACGCTGAAAAATTCCGCTTACAGCCTTTTGTTCAAAAGGTTATCTCCCAAAGATAATTTTATAAAATATAAGTAAGAGGTTACACTTGGTAATTATAGTAAGAAACAGACTATTGTTTAAGTGTCTTTATATCTACGTTTTATTATCCGTTTTTCAAATCAATATCATCAATAGATATGATTTTTTTTGAAATTGCGTATATTGTAAGACCAGATTGACTTCTTATTCCTGTTTTTGCCGAAATGTTTTTGCGATGTGTCACCACTGTATGGATGCTTATGTTTAGAGCATCCGCAATTTCTTTGTTAGACATTCCGTGTACTAAGTTGGTTAGAACATCAATCTCTCTTTCTGTTAGATTGTCATTGTTGCCCGAGCCTTTGTTATCATTATTTTCACTCGATCTCACGATTTTATTTAGAACTACAGAAACCGAGTCATAAATTGTAAATGTATCATCTAGCAATTGTGAAAGGTCGTTATCAATAATTCCCATATTAATTCCAATAACTGATAATCCTTGATTATTGTTTCGCAGTTTTTTTACCTCTTTAGTCCTATTAACTAGCTGCATGGGATTGGTAACCAATATATCTATTTTCTTTGAATGTATTATTTCTTGGAAATCATCCAGCGATGCTACTTTGCATACAATACAATCCAGCTCTGATTGTGTCAAAACAGTGTACAGGCCTTCGTATATAATATCCGAATAGACCATGATAGCAATATGTAGTCTGTTTATGTTCATTGTGGATGCTCCATTTTATAACCAAAAGGAATCAGGATTGTTTCTTCAATTAGCGAATGAATATAGAGATCCTGCTCAAGTTCGAATAATGAGAATAGAAGCCTACGTTTTAGGGTCAAATCATTGCTGATATTTATGTGTTTTAATAATAAATTCTTCAGGTCTTTCAGTTTTAGCTCAATATCAGTGTGATGTTCACCATATTCCTTGGCCGAATATATTTCTTCTTGTTTGTCATTATTACTGATAGTTAGTTTGACAAAATAAGGGAAGGCAATATTATCTTCATAATCCAAGTGTTCCATAACTTCGGCAAAGTATTCATCAAAAAACTGTTCTAATAATATCAATTCTTTTTCAGGATGCCGCTCTTGCAGTAAATGTATGTAGGTGCTTATTTGTGGATATTTGTCTTCTCTGTAATATCTGTGACTATTTCTCAGAAATTTAATGACTTGTTTTACATCATCTATGTTTTGGATAGGATTCATTTTAGGTTTAAATCCATTATATAGATTTGCAATAGATATAAAAAGCTTTTCATTTATGCCTCTCTCTTTGCATAATTGGCTTACTGTTAGGTCATCTACTTTAAAATCTATCTCAAAGTGTTGCATCATAAGCAAAAGGCTATGGTTCTCTTCAATTAGATCATATACCTTCATGTCGCATTTGATAAATGTTTTGCAAGCTAAATTCATCTTATATCTTTCTTGTTTTATAATCTGGATTACAAATATAGTATTAAAGTCCTCATGAATTTATCAAATCTGATATATAGAACTTATGTATTATCGACAAGATGTTTAGTGAGGTTTGCTGAAGTTAAGTATCACTATATTTTCTTTCTAGATAATTATAGTTATTTTTGTAATTGATAAAAAATACTTTTATGGAAGAATTCAATTCATTATTGTCAAAAAGAAGGAGTTATCGTAAATATACCAATGAACACTTGTCTGGAGATGAAGTTCAGTTGATTCTTGAGGCCGCACTGCTTTCCCCATCTTCAAAAGGGAGGCGCAGTTGGGAGTTTATTGTTGTTGAGGATAAGGAAATGCTTATAAAATTATCACACTGTAAACCTCAAAATGTTTCATTTATTGCCAATGCCGCTATGGTTGTCGTGGTTTTGGGCAATCCTTTAGATAGTGATGCGTGGATTGAAGATTCTTCGATAGCTTCTTTTAGTATGCAGCTACAAGCTGAAGCTTTGGATATAGGAAGTTGCTGGATACAGTTGCGTGAACGAAACTTTGCCGAGAACATAACCACTTCTGAGTATATAAATGATCTGCTTGATGTTCCAATGCCTTTGCAGCCACTTAGTATTATTTCCTTTGGTAGGAAAATTGAACAAAAAGACCCTGCAAACCTCGAAGCACTTATGTGGGAGAAAGTTCATATTGGTAAATACACATTCTTAGAAAATCAAGAAGATAATGGCACAATATAATAAACAATCAGACCGAATGGCATGGGGAATTACATTGCTTGCCTTTGGAGTCCTTTTATTGCTAGATAGATTAGGTGTGACGGATATGCTTCCTTTTGGAAGATTTTTGCAAAGTCCCGGTACTTATTTTCTAACAGCAGGTATTATTTTTCTTATAAAGAAAAAGGAAAAGACACTAGGTTTAGTTTTATCTGCAATTGGTGTTTTAATTCATTCTGACTTATTTTTTGGATGGATAAAAGTTTCTCAAAATTTTTTATTGCCAATAGTATTGTTTGTAATAGGTGGCGCATTGGTACTGATAAATAAGAAAAAATAAACAACCAAAGTATCTTATCTAATATGCAAAGATGAAAATAACTATATGAAATTTAAATTACACAATATATTATTATGAGTGCGATAAACTACGATTTGACAAAAATAAAGTCAATAATATTTGATGTGGATGGAGTGCTTTCTCGTCAAACTGTTTCACATGCAGAGGATGGACAGCCTATGAGAACTACTAATGTAAGGGATGGTTATGCCATTCATCATGCTATGCGTTCGGGACTAGATATTGCCGTAATTACAGGCGGAAGATCTGAAATTGTAAAGATGCGATTAGAAGCATTAGGTGTAAAAAACATTTATCTCAAATCTAATAATAAAATAGATCAACTTAGTGAATACATGAATAAAACGGGATTCACATCAGAAGAGATTATATACGTAGGTGATGATTTGATTGACTACTTGGTTATGAAAGAGGTCGGACTTCCAATTTCGCCAATAGATGCATGTCCCGAGATTAAAGCAATTTCAAAATATATCTCACCTATTGCTGGTGGAGAAGGAGTGGCAAGGGATGTAATAGAGCAGGTGATGAAAATTCAGGGAAAGTGGATGGTTGAGAGTTCATTCATTTGGTAATGTCTTTCTTTTTTAATTTTTTATTTAACAAATAATAGTTGAGTACTTAATAAACATCCATTATTTTTGTACTAAACCTCAAATGCCACAATAATTTTAAATGAAAAAATCAAAAAAAGTACTCGGATACGTAGTAGTTAATACGCAGAGGTGCAAAGGATGTAACATCTGCGTTGTTGCATGTCCAGATAATGTGCTGGAATTACAACCTCGTGAAGTTAATGATCGCGGGTATCATTATGTATATATGAAAAACCCTGATGATTGTAATGGGTGTACAAGCTGCAGCACAGTTTGTCCTGATGGTGTCCTTACGGTGTATAGGAAGCGTCTGGAGTAGGAATAGCAGTCCTTTATTATTATAATAATTAGTTTAATGTCAGAGTGCTAGTCACTCTTTTAGAAATAACTTCAAATAAATGACAGAAGAAATAACATTAATGAAGGGTAACGAAGCTATTGCTTTTGCCGCAATTCGATATGGGGTTGATGGCTATTTTGGTTATCCTATAACTCCACAATCAGAGATAATTGAAACATTGATGGAAGAGGCTCCATGGAAATCTACAGGAATGGTTGTTTTGCAAGCCGAGAGTGAGGTCGCTGCAATTAATATGGTTTATGGTGGGGCTGCATGTGGAAAATATTCCATGACTAGCTCTTCTAGTCCTGGCGTTAGTCTTAAGCAAGAGGGAATTTCATATCTAGCCGGTGCAGAATTACCTTGCTTGATTGTGAATGTTCAACGGGGTGGTCCAGGTTTAGGAACTATTCAGCCATCACAGTCAGATTATTTTCAGACAGTTAAGGGTGGGGGACACGGCGATTACCGCTTGATAACTCTTGCACCTAATTCTGTTCAGGAGATGGTTGATTTTGTAGCATTGGGATTTGATTTGGCTTTTAAATACCGAAATCCTGCAATGATTCTTACTGATGGTGTAATTGGGCAGATGATGGAAAAGGTGAAGCTACCCGAGCAGAGAGAACGTCGAACGGAAGAAGAGATTCGAAGGCAATGTCCATGGGCTACATTAGGAAAGGCACCTGATCGCGGTCCTAATATTGTTACTTCTCTAGAGCTTGATGCTGCAAAGATGGAGGAAAACAACCTCCGTTTTCAAGCAAAATATAAGGATATAGAAAAGAATGAAGTAATCTATCAAGAAATCAGCTGTGAAGATGCTGATTTTATATTTGTTGCGTTTGGTTCGTCTGCACGTATTTGTCAGAAGGCGGTTGACTTGGCAAGAGCTGAGGGAATAAAAGTTGGACTTATACGTCCGATAACTTTGTGGCCATTCCCTTCGAATATTCTTAAAAGCTATGCTGATAAGGTGCAAGGGATGTTAACTGTTGAGCTTAATGCTGGACAAATGGTAGAAGATGTTAGACTTGCTGTAAATGGTAAAGTTCCTGTAGAGCATTATGGCCGACTAGGTGGTATCGTTCCTACGCCTGATGAAATATTGGTTGCACTTAAAGATAAACTAGTCAAATCTATAAAACTCTAAATTGTGAATCCAAAACTAAATAGAATATTTTCTGTCTTATTTTTGTTGTCATTTCTTGCAACAATTATAATTTATTTCGTTACTGATAAGAATATGAAATGGACTTGGATATCAGGTCTTTTTGCCATATTCTTTTATTTTTTCTATCGATTTACTAAACGCTAGATTATGGATATTAATAATATTATATGCCCTGAAAACTTAGTGCATTCCAAGCCTGAAATAATGAATGACAACCACATGCATTACTGTCCTGGCTGTTCACATGGGGTGGTACACAAGCTTGTGGCCGAAGTTATAAAAGAATTAGATATGCAAGAAATTACTGTTGGTATTGCTCCAGTAGGATGTGCTGTATTTGCATATAATTATTTAGATATTGACTGGCAGCAAGCCGCTCATGGTCGTGCTCCTGCTGTGGCAACAGCTGTAAAAAGGCTAAACCCTGATAAAATGGTTTTTACATATCAGGGGGATGGAGACCTTGCTGCAATTGGTACAGCTGAAACTATTCATGCTGCAAATCGTGGTGAGAATATCGCAATTATTTTTATAAATAATGGTATTTATGGAATGACAGGTGGGCAGATGGCTCCGACTACTCTTAGTAAGATGGTAACCTCTACTAGTCCCGATGGTCGTGATGTTCAAACTATGGGTGGTCCTCTTAAAATACTAGATATGTTGGCTCCCCTTGATGGTGTTTGCTTGGCTACACGAGTTAGTGTTCACACACCTGCAGCAGTTAGAAAAGCAAAACGAATGATAAAGCAAGCTTTCCAAAACTCTATGGACGGAAAGGGTACTTCAATTGTCGAAGTAGTGTCTACTTGCAATGCAGGATGGAAAATGACACCCGTTGCAGCTAACGACTGGATGGTCGAAAATATGTTCCCTATATATCCTATTGGAGACTTAAAGAATATTTAATCCGAAAAAAATAATTTATCAAAGATGTTACAAGAAATAGTTATTTCAGGATTCGGTGGTCAAGGTGTTTTATCAATGGGTAAAATTCTTGCCTTCTCAGGCATTATGGAAGATAAAGAAGTATCATGGTTTCCAGCCTATGGTCCTGAGCAAAGAGGTGGGACAGCTAATGTTACTGTAATTATAAGTGACGAATTAATTAGTTCACCTATAGTAAATCAGTATGACGTGGCAATTATTCTTAATCAACCATCTCTTGAAAAATTTGAGTCAAAAGTAAAACCTGGAGGTGTTTTAATATATGATGATTATGGCATTCAAAAAAGCCCTGGTAGGAAAGATATTAATATTTATAAGATTAGGGCAATGGATGAGTCTCTGAAAATGGAAAACTCCAAAGTTTTTAATATGATAATATTAGGGGGACTGCTTAAAATAATGCCAGTTGTTAAGCTTGAAAATGTAATGAAAGGACTTAAAAAATCATTGCCTGAACGCCATCATCATATGTTGTCTGTCAATGAAAGTGCAATATGCAGAGGCATGGAAATAATCACATCTGAGTATATAGCAAGTGAAACTCTATAGTTTATAGGCCAGTTTTGAGACTATATGTCTTTAGCTGGCCTTTTATGATTTCTATTATTTCCTCTTCCTGGTTGTGGTCTCTTTCCGCCTTGCTCGTTCTTATGGTTAGATGCATTTCTTTTCTTGTATCGATTATTAGGTCGTGAATTCTTTTTCTTTTGGAAAGATGACGGGTTGTATTCTGGAGCTTCTCCCAGTTCTGGGCTTAATGGAATTTTATAGATTTGTTTTTGCAAAAACTCTTCAATTTTTGAGAATCTAAGTTGTTCTTCTGGAGATACCAATGTTATTGCGATACCAGAGTCACCAGCACGTGCAGTTCTGCCAATACGGTGAACATAGTCTTCCACCTCATAAGGAACATCAAAATTTATTACAAGTGATATGTCGTCTATATCAATACCCCTTGAAACTATATCTGTGGCAACAAGAATGCTCACTCTCTCGTGGCGAAATTCATGCATAACCTTATCTCTCTCTGCCTGATCTAGGTCTGAATGCATAGCATCTGCTGACAAACCCATTCTACGTAATTCTTTGGTAATATCTTTTACCTTTTGTTTTTTTCCTGAGAATATTATTACCTTGTTCGGTTTTTTAGAATGAAACAACTCCTTAATAATTTCAATCTTTTGTGGCTCATGACATATGTATGCAGATTGAAGAATTGTGTCAGGTGGACGGGATATGGCAATTGATATTATTTCAGGATTATTTTGAATTGTCTTTGCCATCTCCTGAATCTTGGGAGGCATTGTTGCAGAAAACATAATTGTTTGTCTGTTTTTTGGGAGCAACTTCTCAATTGACATAATATCATCGTAGAACCCCATATCTAGCATTCTGTCTGCTTCATCTAGGATAAAGTATTTTATGCCTGAAAAGTCTATGTTATAGAGATTAATGTGAGATAGTAAACGTCCTGGAGTTGCAACAACTACGTCTGCTCCACTTAATAATCCTCTTTTTTGGATTTCCCAAGCTTCGCCATTATTTCCTCCATATACAGCAACCGACGAAAAAGGAGTAAAATAAGAGAACCCTTCCATTTGCTGATCTATTTGTTGAGCTAGTTCTCTTGTCGGAGCCATAACTATTGCATTCACCTTGCCTATTTCGTGTGGCTCGGACAATAAGTTATTAATCAACGGTAGTAAAAATGCAGCGGTTTTGCCTGTTCCTGTTTGTGCACATGCAATGATATCTTTTTTGTCTAAAATAATAGGAATAGCCTGAGCTTGTATCGGTGTGGCCTCTTTGAAGTTCATAGCTTCTAAGCCGTCTAATAATTCATTGCAAAGAGGAAGTTGTGTAAATAACATTTGCAGGTTTTTGTTTTTACAAAGATACGATTAAAAATGATTTATTTTCGAAAATGAAATAAAATGATTAGAATGTTTTTTATTTTCAAAAAATGTTCTACCTTTGCAGTCGCAATAAAGGAAATATTCCTTGGAGAGATGGCAGAGTGGTCGATTGCGGCGGTCTTGAAAACCGTTGAGGTGTGAGCCTCCGGGGGTTCGAATCCCTCTCTCTCCGCTGATAGCCTAAGACAACAGGTGACAAAAGCTAGACAAACCGTTCAAATTCAAGGATTTGAACGGTTTTTTTGTTTATATATGTCTGAGTAATGGTAGGGTAAAAGGTCAATAAAAGCCAGTTTATATTTCCTATATCGTACCCCCCGAACTAAAATAATCAAAAGGGGGTACGAATTGTCTGAAATTGTCTGTTTGGTGTCCATCATTGGCAGTTCTGTATTTGTCTCAAGTTTAAAGTATTATATAAATTTGTAATTAGAAAAATTGAGTTATGAGAAGTATATTTAATGTGCTCTTTTTTATCAAGAGAGACAAAACTAGAAAGGATGATACATGTTCTATATTACGTCTAATACTGTTGATAGTCTAGATCTCGTATTAATACAAAACTTCATATTTAGGAAGATAGATGAAGCATTAAGGCAAATAAATATATAGATAGATACGAAGAAGTAATTAATGTAACCGTAAGATTAGATACTGACTAAAAACTTCTCCTTTAAACAGTCAGACTTCCAGAGTCTATGTAAGTCCTATATTTATAAATATATAATTTAAATTATATCAAATACACCCTTAGCTAGTCGTTCCTTAACAACTATATATCTGTCAATATATCAGCATAATAAGCATTA
>CAYFTB010000075.1:0-11602 GCA_964345875.1 uncultured Proteiniphilum sp. | reverse complement strand
ACAGCCAGCATGATGCCAGCTTTGCTGATAGAACAATAAACCTATTTGATGGGCGTGTAGTGCCAGAGGTAGTGTTGTAAAGTATGCCAATTGAGGGTATGACTTTGGCGCATACCCTCAATGATGATGTAGGTTAATTTATTTGTATAATTTTTAGTCCTACTAATCAGTGAATTATCATTATTAATATATACCTTTATACACTTCAATATCTCGAACATACAAGATTATACAAAGGCAACCGTAAAACTAATTATAAATAACTATGCGTATGAAAACAAAATCCTTTATTGCCATCTTACTGTTGACTATAGTTACAGTCACACACGCTCAATCAACAAAAACTGTAGAACTTCCTTATGTTGCCCATAGCAATACAACAGTATTGGAAATTAGTAAAGTTACACTTACTGAAAAAGCAACAATACTAGATATTGAAGCCTTCTTCAGACCAAATTTTTGGATAAGGGTTGTATCTGATAGTTATTTATTTGTTGATGGAAAAAAATATATGATTAGTGATGGAGATGGAATAGATTTAGACTCTCTATTCTGGATGCCTGCATCTGGCGAAGCCTCTTTCAGATTAATATTTGATCCAATACCGGAAAACAGCACTAGTTTCGACTTTATAGAGAGCGACTGTGTAGATTGCTTCAAAATTTGGGGAGTTGATTTGACGAATAGCCAGCCATCTATGGCAAACATTCCTAATGAGTATTTGCAATCAAGTAACGCAGAACCAACAATAGTTAGCGATTGGAAAAAAGGAAAAGCCAAAGTGAGTGGGCAATTGATGGGGTATAAACCCAATATTGATATGGAAGCTACGATCCTATATTTTAATCCAATTACATCAAGAAGTGAGCCAACATCTGTGCCGATAAATGAGGATGGCACATTCAGTGTAGAAGTTGATATGTATAACCCTTCGCAGGTTACATTGACATATAAATCACCTCAAGCAGATGAATTTTGGTTTATTGCCTCGCCTAATGAGGAGACAAAGGTTATTGTAAACCTAGCCGAAGCTAACAGACTCAGAACAAAGTTGAAAAGAAGCTCTCCGAGCTATGGAAATAGATTGATGTTCTCTGGATACAATGCAACATTAAATGAAGAACTGCACAATGGCTTACTCACTAGAGATCTAGTTGATGATAGTTCAAATCAAAAGCTCCTACAAGATATTTCAGGTATGACTATGCAAAAGTTTAATAACTATATAATGGGTAAATATAATTCTGCTATAGATGCTAATAATGCTTTGAATGTATCTCAAAAAGCAAAGAAGATTGCCAATATGGAGCTAGCTTTTAAAGTAAATAACTACCTAGCTTCGGCAGAAAGTTATCTCTTTCAGTCATATATGGATGAACACAAAGTATCATGGGAAGTGGCCACCAAATCTGTTGGTAAAATAGAAAAGGATGAGAGCTTTAATAATTATTTAAAGCAATTGCCATATAAAAGCTTTGATAACGACCTACTGCTAACTAAACAGCTATCATATAATATAATGATATTTAATTATTTAAGTTCTCCTAATGATGGTCCTTTTGTCTATTTCAAGTATTTGCTTACTTTAAACCAAGTAAAGCAAGACGATAAGGATATTATTACCGATTTTCTTAGTAATGCAAACGAGGATGAACCTATAGTTGTTGAAGGACCCATCGCTAAAGTTATTTCTACATATTCTGATTTACAACAAGAGTATTTTGATAACAGAAGAGGCATAAACTACTTAAGTAAGCTGTGGGACACTGATGATTGCCACATTTTTGATATAATGAGTGCTAACCAGATTACACGAAATATGCAAGACTTCATTCCACTTACGAAAAAGAATAAAGAGGAGGATATAAAAAAACTACCTGCTGTGATGCAAGAGGTTATTCTTGAACAAAACAACATTCTAGTTGCAAAAATTGAAGAGAATAAGAAAAAGACGGGATATACTATTCTTGAAACTCCAGAAGTGGATAATAGTAATTTGTTTGCTGAAATGATAAAACCATTTGTAGGAAAGGTAATATTAGTAGATATTTGGGCAACATGGTGCGGTCCCTGTCGAGCCGCAAATATAGAGATGGAACCCATTAAAGCCCAGTTTGCAAACCAAGATTTGGTTTATCTGTACCTTGCTGGTGAAGATTCTCCAATAAATACGTGGGAAAATATGATTACTGATCTACATGGATTTCATTATAGAATAGATAGTTCAAGCTGGAGCTATTTAAGAGAGGAATTAAAATCAGCAGGCGTACCAACATATCTAATCATTGATAAAGTAGGAAATCAATCCTTTCATTCTGTTGGATTTCCTGGTTCAGATACAATAAAAAGGGAACTGACTAAGCAATTGAATATGTAAATTAAATCTAATCAGAGGGTGAGTACGAATCATCCTCTGAATTGAAAAACTGTTTTATCATGATACACATTTATTGAAGTTGATTAAGAAGAATTATCTTTGCCCCTAATTGCAATAACAAATAAATAATTAATATGGACGTATTGGATTTTGTTTTAAGGGTACTGATAGCTACAGCTGCAGGAGCTGCTGTGGGTTTAGAACGTCAGTGGAGCAATAAAAGTGCTGGACTTCGTACCAATACATTAGTATCACTCGGAGCGGCTATATTTGTAATAACTAGCATACTGACAACTAAAGAAGCGGGCGATCCTTCGCGAGTGATAGGCCAGGTGGTTTCAGGTATGGGATTTCTTGGTGCTGGAGTAATATTTAGGCACGGAATCAATGTACAAGGATTGACCACAGCCGCCACATTATGGTGCAGTGCAGCATTGGGAACATTATCGGGATTGGGATATTTTATATTTGCAGGTATATGTGCAGCATTAGTGATAATAATAAATATGTCGTTCAAGATTACTGACAAATGGATATCAAAAGAGTTGCAAAAAAAAGATTTAGAAAAACAGGGATCAAAGAAGTTAGAATAGTTTAGTTATCGAACCTCCATTATAATCACACCATTACAAGCCTTTTGCGATGCACAATAATCGCTGAGGCTTTTATCGTCTATCACTACTTTGTTTTTTAAGCTCGAAGCGTGGATAAATCCTAAAGTTCCGTCAGGTTTCTTGTAAGTGAATCCAGTGTGAGTTGTGTCCAAACCTTCAATCTTAGTAGTGAACGCTATCATTGCCATGTGAGGAATTTTATCGGCATTGGCATCGATTTTATTTTTTGGCAAATAGTCTACCCCACCCCTACTATTTATATTATTCTCTACACTTTCAATTTTAGAGAGCATTGCATCATCATCTCTCAAAGCATTATATGAATGCCGGTGAGTTGTCATAAAGTTTATTTTCTTTGGGTCTAATACATTTTCTTCTTGCCACGCTATTGGTTGCAACATCCCTCTATGCTTATTCACAACAACCCAATCACTTGTGTAGTGTAATCTAGAAGAATATCCCTCCACTACTCCATCACGATACCTCAGAGTTTTAAGATTGGAAACAAAGTTTAAAAAGCTCATTTCGCCCGACTCCACCGTATTTGCTAATGCAATAACGGTCTCGATAAAAGTAACACAGTCAAATTCTCGTAAATTAACTACAAGTTTTTCCGTATCATTAATATCAAGTGTGCCGGCAACATATGGTTTGTCTAAGAAAAATTCAGCAGTGAACTGAAGAATCTGACTCTTTTCATCAAATTCTTTAGTTTTTATATAATCTACGAATCTGTTGAATATTAGTAAATCTTCATTTTCATAATCAGCTTCTTGACCATACAAAACAGTTGACAAAAATAGGCCTACCAATAACGAAACAATGAATAATTTAGCTCTCATGTCATACCTCCTTTTGAGTTTAAATAATGATTAAAGAGTATTTAAAGTGCATTTGTGACAAAGCTAATAAAAGATTTTGAAAAGCACATATCTATGATCCCCATCAATGAAATTATACTGCTATTACTAAGCTAAAATGAAGTCATCCGCTAGATAAATATCTGCTATTATGTACAAATCTGATAGTAGATTTTATCTGTTCGAACCACGAACGATGCAAATCTACATGTTGTTTTGCATTGTATAAGCCACTAACGGTATAAATCCACATGTAGATTTGTACTATATAAGACACGAACAATAAGAATCCACATGTGGAATCTCACTGTATAAGACAAATACAATATAAATATAGCATCCATTTTAGCCATCACTGATAAGCTTTATTATTTTGGTGCCGGCAGATGGATGGTGTGGAAGATATTTATTTAAAACCTATACATTATGAAAATATTCTTCTTGAATTTATATTCTTCAAAGAATATTTGGAATAACGTATTATTCAGGAAAAAAGACTTTGCAATGAATCCTAAATATTATATTTTTGTTAATCATAACAATATCAATACACAAACAATAGAAAAAATGAAAAAAACGAGTGCCATTGTAATTTGCTTAACTATATTATTGTCTCCATTCATACTAAATGCACAACAAAACTTCAACGCCCCACTGAAACTTAGAATGGGGAGCTACAATGTAGGTCATTTTAATCAAGGAGAACCAGGTGGTTACCACGGCGAAGATTTTGATGCAGAGATGAAAAGGTGGCGTCAGTGGATAGGCGAACAATCAATGGATGTATTTTTCATAAATGAGTGGAATGGAGTATTTGACAAAGACTCCACATTAAACGCTGCTGATGAATTATTATATCCGTATTATAATAATGTGATTTTTGGTAAAGAATTTAGATGGATTAATAACGGTATTGCCACTAATTTTCACATTGACAATATTCGTCAATTTGAACTTACACACAAAGAGTATTACGCAATAGTTGCTGATATGCACATCGAAGACAAGATCATAACTCTTATGTCTGTTCATGTTCCATGGCAAAAATGCTGTCACGAATCATCACTTGATATGCTGATTGAAGAGATGAAAAAATATGAATATGTAATTTGTGGTGGCGACATCAATGCATCAAATAAAAATCAGTTGCGTTTTACGGAGCAAGGCTTCAACATTGCAAATGGTGGCAATGAAGGATGGTTTTGCACTTGGAGTAAAAATTGTGACAAAGAAGATAAAGAAAAACATAACGCATCATTGGATAATATCATAACCAGCAAAAACATAAAGATAATGAATGTGTCGGCTCCACAAAATAGACTAACCGACAAAGATCATTGGCCATTGCTTGCCGATATAATAATCACTTGGTAGGTGTAATAAAATATTCATACCAAATATTCGTAATTTGACACCAGTAAAGCACTTTTCATCGATACTTTGATAGTATTAATCTATATAATTTGAGATATATTATGTTTCAGTATATTTTTGTAGTATCCTAGATTAATTATTGATAGGGCTTTAGAAAAAACAAAAATATTTATTATACAGAACATTTATGAAAAGATTAATGCTAACAGTAGGTTTAGTAATAACGACATTAACTATTTATGCTCAAAATATAGGGCAGATAAAAGGCAAGGTTGTTGATTCCGAGTCTAATGATCCCATAGAGCTGGCAAACGTTAGAGTTTTGAAGCAGAATGATAGTACATACATAAATGGGGTCGCTACTGACAAGAATGGCGCTTTTTCTATTTCCATGCCATATGGCTCATATATTGTTCACGTCACATACGTAGGCAATAACGATGCGTATAAAGATGTATCTATTAGCAACTCATCCAAATTGGCCGACCTTGGAACTATTAGCCTTGGAGCTGACAATATTCTCTTGGATGCTGTGGTGGCTACTGCCAAAGCTGCTGAAATTGTGGTGAGAGGAGATACTACGGAGTATAATGCAGACTCATATAAAGTAACCGAAAGTGCAATCCTAGAGGATTTGTTTAAGAAAATGCCAGGTGTGGAAATAGATAGTGAAGGCAAAATTACAGTAAACGGCAAAGAGGTAAAAAAGATTATGGTGGATGGAGAAGAGTTTTTCAGCACCGATCCCAAAGTAGCATCAAAAAATCTTCCTGCCAAGATGGTTGATAAAGTTCAGGTACACGATAGAAGAAGCAACATGGCTATGATGACTGGATTTGACGATGGGAATGAGGAAACCGTCATAAATCTAACAATAAGACCAGGAATGAAAGAAGGGCTCTTTGGTAATGCTTTTGTGGGTTATGGTTCTAAAGATAGATACGAAGGCAATGCCATGGTAAACTATATGAAAGATAGAAATCAATATACCGCTTTAGGAGGATTCAATAATACTAATAATGCAGGCTTCACCGATCTTGGCTCAGCTATGTTTAGTGGTGGTGGCTTTGGAGGTCGTGGCGGAAGGTGGATGGGTCCCAACAATGGTATCACCAAATCGGGCAATGCAGGCTTCAACTTTAGTCAACAATTTAATCCCAATCTAAAACTTGGTGGTAACATTCGTTTTGGAGATACAAACAATATGACGTTGTCCAAAACACATACTCAAAATCTACTAAGTAGTGGCAATAGGCTTGAAAACGAAAATAATCAATCGAACAACTGGAGCCAAAACTTTAATGCTGACCTACGTATGGAATGGACTCCTGATACTCTTACACGAGTTATTTTCAGCCCAAGAGCATCTATAAATACAAATAGACAAACTCAATTTGGAGATTATGTTACTACCAGAGAAATATTAACAGACACCATAAATAGCGGTGATTCTGAATATCATTCTAAGGGTGATGGAACAGATATTTCGGGCAGTTTGGAGGTAAGCCGCACACTAGGAAAAAGTGGAAGAATTTTGAGTTTACAGCTAAGTGGAGGGGCTTCCAATTCCGATAATACCGGAACCAATCTTTCAAATACTTTATTCTACGGATCCAAAGATGATGAAGTGATAGATCAGAGATTTAAAAATACTAATGAGTCGCAAAACTGGCGTACATACTTGTCATATGTAGAACCAATTGGAAACAACAATTTCATCCAGCTATCATACATGTATCGTCAAAATGATTCAAAATCAGATAGAGATACTCGTACCAAAGATGCTAATGATGAGTACACAATTCTAGATGAAAGATATAGCAAGCGACTTGAAAATAATTTCAGCAATCAGGAAATAGCTCTAAATTTTCAATCTGTAAGAGAGAAATATGATTATACGCTTGGTTTTACCGCACAACCATCATCTTCCAAAAGTAAAACATTTGTTGGTGAAAGCCTCGAAAATGACTTTTCAAGAAATGTAGTAAACTATGCACCCGCTGCACAGTTCAATTATAGATGGACGCGTCAGCATAATATCAGATTGAGGTATAATGGAAGAACTGATCAACCTAGCGTTAATCAACTGTCTCCTGTTGAAGATGTTTCTAATCCGCTAAATATAACAGTTGGTAATCCCGATCTGAAGCCTTTATTTCAACACAGATTAGATATACGATATCAAAACTTCAATCCCGAAAAGAATAGACATATGGGATTTTTTGGAAATATTTCTTATATCAACAACGATATAGTTTCTTCAACTACCACAAATATCGAGACTGGTGCGAAACTAAATACTTATGAGAACGTGTCTGGCAACTGGAATGCTAACGGAAGAATGATGTTGAATATGCCATTAAAGAATATCAAATTCTCAATATTCTCTATGACATTTGCAAGCTACAACAACTCAAATGGTTTTTCAAATACGTCGAAGGATGATGTAGTAACTATTGAGAAAAACCTGAGCAGAAGAACAAATTTGGGAGAAACACTAGGAATAAATTATCGTTCTGATTTATTTGATCTTGGTTTAAGGGGGAATATAAACTATAATAATGTAAAGAATAGCCTAGAAGGACAACGAGATCAAGAGTACTTTAATTATGGTGCAAATGCTAACACCACTATCTATTTGCCTTATGATTTCTCAATAGAGAGTGATATTAATTATAGTACTAACTCAGGTTATTCGGATGGATTCACACAAGACGAATGGCTATGGAATGCATCTCTTGCCAAGCAGATCTTTAAACAAAAGAATGGTACAATAAGATTTAAGATATATGATATTCTTCAGCAAAGAAGTAATATTAACAGATCAGTAACATCAAATTATATCCGTGATACAACTACCAATACACTGACATCATATTTCATGTTCCACTTTGTATATAGGTTCAATATATTCAAAGGTGGAGCAACTCAAGAAGATATGATGCCTACCAGAGGTCCTGGTCGTCATGGAAGAGGCATGATGTAGTTTTTATAGTATTTAATAGTCTCAAAATTAAAAAGTATATATCTAGTAATATGAGTGTCCCTTTAAAAAACAATTACCAAAACACTTATACTGTTGTAATAGTACATATCTTGTTGTGGAGCATGATTCTAATTGCACCTTACTTCTTTATGGATAGAGAGAAAGTATTCCAATGGAGCATGTTTGTCAAATCTATTCCAGATATGCTTGGCTTGCTAATTGTTTTTTATATAAATTATTTTTTTCTAATTGACAAATTTCTCTTTAGAGGCAAAAACTATCAGTTTATATTTTTTAATTTGATATTACTTGTCGCAATGATTGCACTCATGCATTATGGTAATATTTACATACGATCGCTTGACCCTCAGCCCATGCGAAGAAGAATGATGCGAGTGTCTCCATGGCTTTTTATCATAAAAAATACAACTACATTAGTAACAATGGTGGGATTGAGTGTTGCACTAAAAATGACCTATCAATGGTTTTTTGTTGAAAATGAAAGAAAGGAGCTAGAGAAAGCAAAGACTGATGCTGAACTTCAAAACATTAAAAATCAGATAAGTCCTCACTTCTTGCTTAATACTCTCAACAATATATATGCTCTAATAGCTTTCAATCCAGAAAAAGCACAACAAGCAGTTTTGGACTTGAGCAAATTATTGAGACATATGCTATATGATAACGATAAAACATACGTACCTTTACATCAGGAGATTAGTTTTATAAAAAACTATGTTGAACTCATGAGACTCAGATTATCTGAGAATGTTGTTCTTAATGCTCAGATTGAGGCTGATGAGAATAGTATTACCCCAATTGCACCACTTATATATATATCTATAATTGAGAATGCATTTAAGCATGGAGTGAGCAGTAACAAACCATCTTTTATTACTTTTCGCATCACAGAAAAGAATGATGGGATAATAGAGTTTATTTCAAAAAATAGTAATTACCCCAAATCAAACTCAGATAAAAGTGGAAGCGGAATAGGTTTAGAGCTAGTAAAGAGACGCCTTGACTTTATATATCCTAATAGATATAAATGGGAAGTGGAGTGTGATGATAATGTTTATTCGACTCTATTGATAATAGATACAAAGGGAAAAGATATACCAAAATGAAACTTAATTGCTGGATTGTAGATGACGAGCCATTGGCACTAGAATTGTTGGATTCTTATGTTCAAAGAACACCTTTTCTTGTTCTCACTGGAAAATATTCAAGTGCCATAAGTGCAATGGAAGATATTTCAAACCAAACTATTGATATAATATTTCTGGATATTCAAATGCCAGAAGTAAATGGAATGGAATTTGCCCAGATGATTGACGAAAACACCAGAATAATATTTACAACTGCTTTTAGTGAGTATGCTATTGATGGATATAGAGTCAATGCTTTGGACTATTTATTAAAACCATTTTCTTATACAGATTTCCTAAACGCATCAAGGAGAGCATATAAATGGCACGAAATGAAGAAAAGTGCGATGGAAAAAAAGGAAACAACCACTGATGGTATTTTTGTGCGTGCTGACTACAAGCTAATACATATTTTATATAATGACATTCTTATGATTGAAGGATTGAAAGATTATATTAAAATATATACTACAAAAGAAAGAAGACCCATTATAACTCTGATGAGCCTAAAATCAATGGAAGAGGATTTACCTTCGAATCAGTTTATCAGAGTTCACAGATCATATATAATAAGCAGACAGAAAATATCCAGTATAGATAAAAACAGAATTATAATCAATGAACATCAAATACCAATTGGCGAAACTTATCGCAAAGGATTTATGGATATAATAAATAGTTGAAATGGATTAAATATATATTTTAAAACCATTTCTTTCGTCTAAAATAGATTAACATAGTAACAGCAATTATCAGCATCATGCTAAGCACAATAAAATAACCATAAGGTGATTTAAGCTCGGGCATATTCACAAAGTTCATTCCATACAGCCCTGCAATAAATGATAAGGGAATAAACACAACAGAGAACACGGTAAGAACAGCCATTATATCATTCAAGCGTGTACTCATTCCCGAATGGTAAACATCAAGGGTATCATAAAGTACTTCTCTGTAATAATCTAACATTTCGGTTACCTGACTAATATTATCTTGCAGCTCTTTGAAGTGTGTTTTATTCTCGTCATAAATAAAATCAGTATCAAGTTTCCTCAGTCCCAAAATCATCTCTTTAACGGGCTTCATATCGCGACGATAATGATTTAACTCCTGTTTTAGAAGATTGATTATCTTCAAGCTATTCTTGTTAATATTAAGAGTTAGCTCCTCCTCTATTCTCTGTACTTTCTCACCATAAGAATCTAGCAAATAAATGTAGTTATCAATAACAACATCCAACATCGCAAAGGCAATATAATCTGTTCCAGAAGAATGAATTTTTGACTTTTTTCGTTTAATTCTATTTCTAATAGGATAGAAAATTTCATCTGAGTTAGCCACAAAAGAGAAAATAACTTTATCAATAACAATAATACTTAGATTATCACGTATTACTGATTGTCCTAATTCATCCACCTCCAGAATCCTAACTGACGTAAACAAACCACCATCAAAATCTTCAACCTGAGGCCGTAAAGAAATATCTAGCACATCAGACATAATATTTGCAGGAATACTATATACTTCGGATATATCTTTTATTATACTCTCATCCCCCAGTCCTACTACACTAATCCAGCTATAATCATTACTATCAGTAAAAGTCTTAAGATCTTCAATTGATTCAATTATTATTTTTTCAGCACCTTCAACAGAAAAGTTAACAGCGCTTATTTTAGCCGTAGCAGTTTCTCTAATACCTCTTATTCTGATTTCATAAGGAGAAATACCAATGTCCTCCTTTTGCTTTTTTTGAAAATGCATCATATATCTGATTATTCAATAATTATAAAAAATAAGTGCGGATTGCAGAATAAAATCCCGCAGCCCGCACTTATAAAATATTTATATACTTTAGAGGTTAGTTTAAACTATTCCACATCCATAAGCACATTCATGATTTCACAAGCTGATTTTGCAACAGGGCTTCCAGGACCAAAAATTGCAGCAACTCCTGCTTTATACAAGAAATCGTAATCTTGTGCAGGAATTACACCGCCAGCAATAACAATTATATCAGAACGGCCTAAACGTTCAAGTTCGTCAATAATTTGAGGAACAAGCGTTTTGTGTCCAGCAGCAAGTGAAGATACACCAACCACATGAACATCGTTTTCAACTGCCTGACGTGCTGCTTCGGCCGGAGTTTGGAATAAAGGTCCCATATCTACGTCGAAACCGCAATCAGCATATCCAGTTGCTACTACTTTAGCCCCGCGATCGTGACCATCTTGTCCCATCTT
>CAYFTB010000074.1:0-11679 GCA_964345875.1 uncultured Proteiniphilum sp. | reverse complement strand
TAAAAAATGGTTTTTCTACCATTCACAACCGTTTGTGACGTAAAAAATTATTATTTCTGCTTGAAGGGATATATTTTGGGAAATAAAAAAAGTGTTTTTATAGCAATTGCAAGGTGAAAAGCTAAATTAAAAAGTTAGTAATGTGCCAGTGAATCAATTTTTTTCGTTTTTACATTCAAATGAATTACTTTTGCAGTCTAACAGAAATGATTTTGATTTATCCTGAAAATTTTGAGCAAAAAATAGAGTTCGACAAAATTAGAATTTTGTTGAGCCAGAATTGTCTTAGCACGTTAGGAAAAGAAAAAGTTGAAGAGATGACTTATTCGTCCAACTTTGAATATATAAACAAAGGATTGAGCGAAGCTGATGAATTTGTACATATACTTCAGGAGGAAGATTCTTTTCCTGCGGATAATTTTTATGATGTTCGTCCGGTATTAAAAAGAATAAAAGCTGCTGGTTCATGGATAGAACAGACTGGCTTGTTGGAGTTGAACCGATCACTAAAAACAATTTCATCAATAGTGCAATTTTTTGCTGATAATGAAGAAAAACAGGAACGATATCCTTTTCTTTACGATCTGGCAAAAGATATATTTCTGTCAAGAGAAATAAGCCGCAGGATTGAGCAAATAATAGATGAGTATGGGCATATCAAAAATAATGCGTCCCAACATCTAAGTGATATACGGCGTGAGATTACTTCAGCTATGAATGGTATTTCGCGTACTCTTAATTCCATTTTACGCAAAGCTCAAGCTGAGGGAATTGTTGACAAAGATGCTTCGCCCAGCATGAGAGATGGTAGATTGGTGTTGCCTGTCAATCCCTCGTTCAAGCGAAAACTTAAAGGCATTGTGCACGATGAGTCTGCGTCGGGCAAAACTGTTTATATTGAGCCATCGGAGGTGGTTGAGGCCAACAATAGAATTCGCGAGCTTGAGAATGACGAGTATAGAGAGATTATTAAGATTCTGACGGAGTTTGCCAATTTCCTCCGCCCTTATATTGATGAGTTGCTCGTAGCGTATGAGTTTCTGGCAACAATTGATTTTATTAGGGCAAAAGCAAAGTTCTCGTTATTAATAAATGCAATAAAGCCATCTTTCGAAAATAGAAGAGTAATTGATTGGGTGCAAGCTGTGCATCCCTTGCTTTTTATTGCCTTAAAGAAACACAATCGCAAAGTAGTACCTCTTGATATTACTCTCGAAGGCGAAAATAGAATTCTGGTGATATCGGGACCCAATGCTGGTGGAAAATCTGTTTGCCTGAAAACGGTGGGGCTTCTTCAGTATATGCTACAATGTGGTTTGCTCGTGCCTCTGAAAGAGAACTCTACAATGGGTCTTTTTGAAGATATATTTATTGATATAGGCGATGAGCAATCTATCGAAAATGACCTGTCCACGTATAGCTCTCATCTGTTGAATATGAAGTTTTTTGTAAAGAACTGCACAGACAAGTCGCTGCTTCTTATAGATGAGTTTGGGAGTGGCACGGAGCCTCAGATAGGTGCTGCTATTGCCGAGTCGCTACTGGATAGGTTTAATGAAAAGAGCTCATTTGGAGTAATCACTACGCATTATCAAAATCTCAAACACTTTGCAAACGAAAATGCAGGTGTCATAAATGGTGCAATGTTGTATGATAGGCACGAGATGCAACCTTTATATCAACTGTCTATTGGCAATCCCGGAAGCTCATTTGCTGTAGAGATTGCTAGAAAAATAGGCTTGCCCGAGGATGTTATTTCGCAGGCGTCAGAAATCGTAGGTAGCGATTATATCAATATGGACAAGTATCTTCAGGATATATCCAGGGATAAACGTTATTGGGAACGAAAAAGAGATGAAATACGGAGGGAACGCAAGAGGCTTGAAGACATTACTACAAAATATGAATCTGATTTGGAGAGTATTAATAATCAGAAGAAAGAAATAATATCTCAGGCAAAGCAGGATGCAGAAAGAATTTTGGCTGAAAGTAATGCTAGAATAGAGAATACAATACGATTAATTAAAGAATCTCAGGCAGATAAGGAGAAAACTCGCGAAGCAAGAAAAGAACTTGAACAGTTTAAGGATGGCGTGAAGGATATTATTAAATCTGATAATTCGTCAAAAGTCAGAAAAAACAATAATAAGGTAGTTAATAAACAGGCTCCAAAGAAAAAATCTCATAAAGATTTAGAAACTTTGAAGTCTGGTGATACCGTGAGGCTAAAAGGACAAACAGCAATAGGTGAAATATTGGAGCTATCTGGCAAAAAGGCTGTGGTTGCCTTTGGCGTTATCAAATCTACTGTGGATATAGATAGATTAGAGAAAGTGAGCAGCAATCAAATCAAAAAAGAGATTAAAGACTCAAATACCAGAGACTTGATACATGCCCGAAAACTTGATTTCAAGCAGGAGATAGATGTGCGTGGCATGAGAGGAGATGAGGCGTTGCAGGCTGTTATGTATTTTATTGATGATGCTATTCAACTTGGTGCATCAAGGGTGCGAATCCTGCATGGAACGGGTACTGGTGCTTTGAGAGAAATTATTCGCGACTATCTTCGTGTCACTCCAGGTGTTTCAAAATACATGGATGAGCACGTTCAGTTTGGTGGTGCTGGCATCACTGTTGTCGATTTTGAATAATATTATTTTATTAAATCTACTATAATGTAGTCTTGGATTGAGTATAAATTGTCAAAACATCTTATCTTTGCTCGCTATTAAAAAACACTAGTGTTAAGTAGTTAATTCTGTCAACACTCAAAAAAATTATAGTTATGATTAGATTTTCGAAAGCTTTCTGGGTTGCAAACGCGGTTGAGCTGTTAGAACGATTGGCATTTTATGCAGTTTTTATTGTTATCACTTTATATCTGTCCAATGTTTGGGGGTTCACTGATATACAAGCTGGTATAATTTCAGGAGTCTATTCAGCCTCATTATATTTACTGCCAACTTTTGCTGGAGCTATCTCAGATAAAATAGGTTTTAGGAACTCAATATTACTAGCTTTTACATTATTGACAATTGGATATGCTGGTCTTGCAGTGTTGCCAACAATGCTACAAAGTGCGGGATTGGTAAGCTATGACATGACTACTACTTTTACAGGCTTGATAGGTAGTTATCAGCAATGGTCAATAATTCCTATTTTGGTGGTTGCTGCCATCGGAGGAGCTTTTATCAAGGCAGTTATCTCGGGCACAATAGCTAGAGAAACTACATCCGAAAACAGAGCTCGTGGCTATGCACTCTTTTATATGATGGTCAATATTGGTGCTTTTATTGGCAAGACAGTTGTTGACCCACTTCGCAAAAGTATGGGAGATCAGGGTTTGGTTTACCTTAATTATTTTGCAGCATCTATGACTTTGCTTGCACTTATTCTGGTATTCTTATTTTATAAGTCTGCACACACCGAAGGACAGGGCAAAACGATGAGAGAATTGTTGACATCGCTTGGCAAGGTGGCATCTAACGGCAGGTTGATGATTCTTATGATTATCGTAAGTGGGTTTTGGATGATTCAAAGTCAAATGTATTCCACTATGCCCAAATATGTGCTAAGATTAATAGGTGATGGAGCGACACCGGGATGGTATGCAAACGTAAACCCTTTGGTAGTATTTGTGAGTGTGAACTTTATAACATCTTTAATGAAAAAGAGGAGTGCCTTATATTCAATGATGATAGGGATGTTTATTATTCCGCTTTCAGCTCTTGTGATGTCTTTGGGAAATCAGTTGGGTGGCGAAACCATATTGGGGCTTCATCCAGTTGCTTTTATGATGATGGTAGGAATAGCCATGCAGGCTTTGGCTGAATGTTTTATCTCGCCACGCTATCTTGAGTATTTTTCTCTTCAAGCTCCAAAAGGAGAAGAGGGGCTGTACTTGGGATTCAGTCATTTGCATTCATTCTTTTCCTATCTGTTTGCATTTGGAGTTTCAGGTTTCCTTTTAGAAAAATATTGTCCTGATCCTCGTTTGTTTACTGATGCTTCGGGCGTTTTGGATAGTGTGTCTTATGCAGCAGCTACAGAACACGCACATTATATATGGTATGTGTTTGTAGGTATTGGTGCCATCTCAGCAGTAGCACTATTCATATATTCAAAAGTGGTAAAGCGTCTAGATAATCAGAATTAGTTGTTAAAACTTACAGATAATTAATTTTTTTATTAAAGTTGTAGGTTTTGCTACTCTAAATTTATTATATTTGCATCTAAACTTCTAAAACTTTAAATACATACAGTATGCGGTTAGATTTGAGTTCTTATATTTCGCTTGACAGAATACCACAGAAGTACTTCAAGCCCGAAAATGATTTTGAGGAATACACCTTAGGAAGATTCGAGAAGATGCCAATTAATATAGCTGAAATCTCGGAAAGTGCAGCAATAGAAATTGCTCAGGATATTGTTATTCATCTTAAAGAAAGTGAGTCAAAAAATAAAAAATTTGTGCTTGGTGTTTCGGGCGGAAACTCTCCATTAAAGATTTTTGGAGAGTTGGTTCGTATGCACAAAGAAGAAGGACTCAGTTTTCAAAAAATGGTTGTCTTTAATATTTATGAATTTTATCCTGTGTATGAACCTTCATTGACCAATTTTCATACAATTAAAGAGACATTTCTGGACCATATTGATATTCTTCCCGAAAATATTTACTCTATTGATGCGTCTATCGAGAAGGATTTAATAGCTACAAAGTGTGAGGAATTCGATTCGCAATTAATTGAGCAAGGGGGACTTGATTATCTATTGCTTGGATTGGGAAGTAAAGGTAATTTGGCATTCAATATGCCAGGTAGTAATCTACATTCTCAAACACGACTGGTTATTCTAGATGGTGATTCACGCCGTGATATTGTTTCTGGATTTGAGTCTTTGGAAAAGGTCCCTGTTAGTGCTATTACTATGGGACTTGCAGGAATAATGGAGGCAAAGAAAATATCATTAATAGCTTGGGGAGAGCAAAAAGCTAGTAGTATTAAAGAAATGATAGAAGGCACTGTGACAGAGGCTGTCCCTGCATCAATTCTTCAAACTCACCCTAATGTTGAAGTTTATATTGACCTTGAAGCTGCTCACGATTTGACCCGTATCAACAAGCCTTGGCTTGTTACTAATTGTGAATGGACTAGTAAGCTAATCAGACGTGCTATTGTGTGGCTTTGTGGTGTGGTGGACAAACCTATCCTTAAGCTTACAAATGAAGACTATAATAAAAATGGACTTAGTGAGCTTATAGCTATTTATGGCTCGGCTTATAATGTTAATATAAAAATATTCAACGAGTTGCAACATACAATCACTGGATGGCCTGGTGGTAAGCCTAATGCTGATGACTCTAACCGTCCTGAAAGAGCAAATCCTTATCCTAAGAAAGTTATAATATTTAGCCCACATCCTGATGATGACGTTATCTCGATGGGTGGAACATTCCAGCGGTTGGTAAATCAAGGGCATGAGGTGCACGTTGCTTATCAAACTTCAGGTAACATTGCAGTGGGTGACGAGGAGGTGATTCGCTATGTTTCAACGTTCAATCATTTTCTAAAAGAACTTGATCCTGAGAATAAAGAGATGAGGAGCAAGGTAAAAGAGATTCTGAACTTTCTTCATTATGAAAAAACAAGCGAAGATGTTGATACTCTTGATGTTCGTTTTCTAAAAGGACGTATTCGCCGCGAAGAGGCATTGTCGGCTGACAGATATGTTGGCATTCCAGCTGAGAATGTTACATTCTTAGATTTACCATTCTATGAGACAGGGAAGGTGAAGAAAAATACAATAACAGAAACTGACGTTATGATTGTAAAAGATTATATCGAATCAATCAAGCCACATCAAATCTACGTTGCAGGCGATCTAGCAGATCCTCATGGAACTCATAAGGTATGCCTAGATGCAATTCTTGCATCAGTAGATATGATGAAAGATGACAAGTGGTTCGAAGATTGTCGAATTTGGATGTACAGAGGTGCATGGATGGAATGGGAAATTGACCATATTGAAATGGCTGTACCTATTTCGCCTGAGGAATTAAGACAAAAGAGAACCGCCATCCTACGTCATCAGTCGCAGATGGAAAGTGCACCATTCTTGGGTGATGATGAGCGTCTGTTTTGGCAACGTTCTGAAGAACGTAACCGGGCTACAGCCGATTTGTATGATAAATTGGGATTGGCGTCTTACGAGGCTATTGAGGCATTCGTTGAATATATTCCTATTAAGTAGATGTTGACAGACTTATCAGTCTAACACGAAAATATATAATTAGAAAGAGGATTGGCAAATGCTAATTCTCTTTTTTTTGTGACGCTTTAACTTTATTAGCAAAGATTATATTCATTTTAAGTGCATAATTGGTGCAATATGGGGCAGTTCTTTAGATATTCCTTTATGTTTATTGAGCATAACTGTCATTAAATAAGAAATGTTTTGTATATTGTGCGATAATTATTTTAAATTTAAATATGTCCAAGGAAAAATTCCATATTGAATTTGTGATGGGTAATGCCTCACAAGCAAGCTTGTGGAGAATGATTAGTCGTATTGATGGATTGTCACAATGGTTCGCAGACGAAGTTTTTGCAAATAATGATGAAACAATATATACTTTCTATTGGGGTAAGTCAGATAATCAGGCCGAGATAGTTTATAGTAAACCTCAATCTAATATCAGATATAGATGGATTGACGATGAAGAAGAATACTATTTTGAGTTCAGACTCCACAAGTTGGAACTATCAAGAGAGATTGCTTTGCAAGTTACTGATTTCGCTGACCCAGACGAAAAAGGAGATGCAATAACTTTGTGGGAGACACAAGTTGATAAAATGATGAGACGACTAGGCGTTTTTTAGCATACTTCCGTTTCAAATATTATTTGAATAGTTTATAATCCTCAAGTTCATCACTTGGGCTTTGTTGTTTTCTTAAAGCTAATAGTATATTTACCCATGGTAATTTATTATCTTTGTCTCAAATTTAAAAAACACTTTTCTTTTAATAGATGAGAGAGAATTTCCATATTAAGAAACTATATAGCTATCTTTTAAAAACATTTATTCCACTATTTCTCATGACTTTCGTAATAAGTCTGTTTTTGGTGGTAATGCAGTTCTTGTGGAAATATGTTGAGGATATGGTTGGTAAGGGGCTTGGCATTAACGTTATTGCTGAGATGTTTTGGTATGCAGCCTTGCAGCTAATTCCTATGGCCTTGCCGTTGTCAATATTGTTGGCTTCGCTAATGATGTTTGGTAATTTGGGCGAAAGTCTAGAATTACTGGCCATTAAATCAGCTGGCATCTCGTTGCTTAAATCTATGGTGCCTCTCATTGTCTTAATTGTTATTATTAGTATTGGAGCCTTTTTCTTCCAAAATAATGCAATGACTAAGATACAGCCTAAGTTTTATTCCCTATTAATATCAATACGTCAAAAGTCACCTGAACTAGATATTCCTGAAGGAGTGTTTTACAAAGAAATTGATGGATATAATATGTATGTTGGTAAGAAGAACAGAGATACAGGTATGCTCTATGATGTTACCATATATGATATATCAAGTGGATTTCAGAACATGGTTGTAATTATAAGTGATTCGGCTCAGATGAAAATGTCTGAAGATAAGCTTTCTTTACTCTTTACAGTCTATGATGGTCAACAGTTTCATAATGTATCAGACAATAGTGATAGGAAAAGTTCGTCATCTGAATTTATTCCATATGCTAGAGAGAATTTCAAGAAGAAGACTATGACGATTCCTTATGATGATAACTTCAACCGAATGGAGGAAAGTGTTCTTCAGGAAAGCTCGTCAAGCAATTACGTTTCAAAAAATATTAATAAGCTCAAATCATCTATAGATTCGTTAGAAACATACATTGATAGTGTGAATATTTCTGACCGAAAGGTGATGAAAGAATATACTTATTTTAGTTTCAGAAATAATTATCCTGCAAGTGAAAAGGATTCTATTATTGCAGCTTCAAGTGTGTCATCTGAAGTTGTGAATATAGATTCATTGTTGGAATCTAAGGATTATAGAACTAAAAGTGCAATATATAATACAGCATTCACCAAAGCCGATAATAACAATAATGATTATATGTTTCGTTCGATGAACAAAACGGCAACACAAAAAAATATAAACAGACAGTGGATCGAGTGGCATTCTAAGTTTACAGTTTCGTTTGCTTGTCTTATATTCTTTTTTATTGGCGCTCCGCTTGGATCGATTGTGCGTAAGGGAGGATTGGGGATGCCTATTGTTATTTCTGTTATATTGTTTATAATCTATTATATATTAAATAATGTGGGCTATAAAATGACCCGCGATGGTGTTTGGATTCATTGGATAGGGATGTGGTTTAGCTCAATGATGTTATTGCCATTGGGCGTATTCCTTACTTATAAAGCAATGACTGATTCAGTAATAATGAGTACTGATATTTATGTTAGTTTCTTTAAAAAGCTTTTCTTTATAAGAGAAAACAGACATTACACTATTAAGGATGTGGTTATTGAAGATCTTAATTATGATCAGGTATCAACAAAGGTTGGTAATATAGATAACTTGATTAATAAACACCTAAGCAAATATGAAAGAATCGGTTATGTAAAGTATTGGACTGACATCGAATATGATTTAAGTCTGGATACAATCAAAATAGAATTAGAGAATGCTCTTAATCAATTGTCAAACACTCGCAAGCCGGCCATAATTGATAAAGTAAATGAGTATCCAATACTAATAAAGTATGTTCGTCCCTTTAAGGCAGGATCATTATTGGATAAGATTTTAATGTATGTTTTTCCAATAGGTTTTTTTGTGAAGTTGATTTCAATTCCTTTTGAAAATAGAATTAATAAGGACCTGAATTCAATATTAAATTTAAATGCAGAGTTGAATCAGACAATGGGATTTCTGCAAAATAAAACAGCTGAATAATAAGTTATAAAATGATAGAATTTAAATTGAACACGATAGATGAAGCTATCGAAGAGATTAAAAAAGGAAATTTTGTGATTGTTGTTGACGATGAGGATCGCGAAAATGAAGGTGATTTGATTATCGCAGCAGAAAGTATTACACCTGAAAAGGTTAATTTTATGGAGACGTATGCCCGTGGGCTAATCTGTACGCCAATTACTAAAGAGCGTGCTGAAGAGCTTGATTTACCAATGATGGTTTCTAATAATACTTCTATTCATGCAACGCCATTTACAGTTTCAATAGACTTGCTAACTCATGGTTGCACAACTGGAATTTCAGCTTATGATAGGGCTCAAACCATTTTGGCATTGACTAGAGAAGAAACAAAACCTGAAGATTTTGGTCGTCCTGGTCATATATTTCCGCTTCGTGCTATGTCTAGAGGTGTGATAAGACGCGCAGGACATACGGAAGCTGCTATTGACTTAGCACGTATGGCTGGATTGTATCCAGCAGGTGCATTGGCTGAAATAAAAAATGAAGATGGTTCTATGTCACGTTTGCCAGAATTGATGAGAATGGCAAAGGAATTTGATCTTAAGATTATATCAGTTGCTGAGTTAATAAGATATAGATTAAGGACAGAATCACTGGTTGAAGTAGGAGAGGAGGTTCGTTTGCCAACACAATATGGTGATTTCCGTATGATCCCATTTCGTCAAAAATCAAATGGTCAGGATCATGTTGCACTTATAAAAGGAGAGTGGAAAGAAGGAGAACCAATTCTAGTCAGAGTTCACTCTTCATGTGTTACTGGTGATATATTTGGATCTTTGAGATGTGAATGCGGCGAACAGCTACATCAGTCGATGCTTAAGATAGAAAAAGAGGGCAAAGGTGTTGTGGTTTATTTAAATCAGGAAGGACGTGGTATTGGACTCATGGCTAAAGCTTCAGCATATAAATTGCAGGAAAGCGGAATGGATACTGTCGATGCCAATCTTCATTTGGGATATCAAGCTGATGAACGAGACTATGGTGTGGGAGCTCAGATACTTCAAAACTTAGGCGTAACTAAAATGAAGCTTATGACTAATAATCCAGTTAAGCGCATTGGTTTGGAGTCGTATGGACTTGAGGTTGTTGAGAATATTCCTATTGAAGTTACTCCAAACAAATACAATAAGTTCTACATGGAAACAAAGAAGAACAAAATGGGACATACTTTGCGTGACTTAGACAAAAAGTAGAATGGATTTATCTTTGATTATTTCGTTCACGCTTGGTGCAAGTATTGCATGGATTATTGCTACTCTGTACTCAAAATCAAAGTTAATATCCAAAAGTGAGTACGAATTTATTTCTCAAGACAATCAAAATAAGAATATAGAACTGAGACTTTCCGAGCAAAGAGTACAATCTTTGCTTGAGAAGTCTCAGTTTTTGCAAAATGATATTGATGTTTGTAAAAAAGATTCTCAGACATTGGGGTTAAGAATTGAATCGTTGAATATGGATATTGCTACATTGAATGCCGAACTTGAGATGAGGCAACAACTATTGCAGAATCAACAAACAGAAATATTGCAATTTAGAAAAGAACTGTTGTTAAAGAACGACGAACTAAATAGAAATATAGCATTATTATCTACGGCCAATGCCAATCTTGATGCTTTGAGAGATACGCACGAGCAGCAAAAGGAGGAGTTGGCAAAGTTGCGTACACAATTCAATATCGAATTTGAGAATATTGCTACAAAGATACTTGACGAAAAGAGTGCTAGGTTTACAAGACTGAACCAAGAGAGTATTAGTTCTCTATTAAAACCATTGGGAGAAAATATTGATTCATTTAAGAAAAAGGTAGAGGATATATATGTAATCGAAGCAAAAGAACGCTTTTCGTTGGGTGAACAGGTTAAGGAGCTTATGCAACTCAATCAGAGAATTAATGAGGATGCTATTAATCTAACCAATGCTTTAAAGGGTAGTTCTAAGACTCAGGGGGATTGGGGAGAGATTATTCTTGAAAATATTTTAGAACGTTCTGGATTAGTAAAAGACCGCGAGTACTTTGTGCAGGAATATTTAAAGGATGCAAACGGTGACTTTATTAAGAATGATTTTGGGAAAAGGATGCAGCCTGATGTTATTATTGCATATCCTGACCAGCGTAAGGTTATCATTGATTCGAAAGTGTCGTTAAGTGCTTATCTAAGATATTCAAATGAGATTGATGTGGAAAAGCAAAAACAGGAGCTTCAAAATCATTTGAAATCTATCAAACGACATATTGATGAACTTAGTGCTAAGAATTATCAAGACTACGCCGCATCTCTTGATTTTGTGATGATGTTTGTGCCAAATGAACCTGCTTATATGTTGGCGTTACAACACGAACCCGAATTGTGGCAATATGCTTATGATAAAAAAATCTTACTAATTAGTCCAACTAACTTGATTGCAGCTCTCAAGCTTATTGTTGATTTGTGGAAACGAGAATATCAAAATCAAAATGCAATTGAAATTGCAGAAAGAGGTGCCAAGCTGTATGATAAGTTTGTTGGCTTTGTTACTAATCTAGAGAAAGTTGGTAGAAATATCGATCAAGCTAGTAATGCTTATAATGATGCATATAAACAACTGTCAACAGGAAATGACAATCTAGTTATTCAAACACAAAAGTTGAAAGAACTAGGTGTGAAAGCTAAAAAGAGTTTGCC
>CAYFTB010000073.1:0-11750 GCA_964345875.1 uncultured Proteiniphilum sp. | reverse complement strand
AGGCTTCTTCAGGACTTAGCGAGGCTGAAATCCAAAGAATGAGAGATGAGGCTAAGGCTAACGAAGCTGCTGACAAGGCAGAAAAGGAAAGAATTGATAAGATTAACAATGCTGATGCAATGTGCTTCCAGTCAGAGAAAAATCTTAAGGAATACGGTGACAAGATTCCTGCAGAAAAGAAAACTGCAATCGAGTCTGCACTTGAGAAACTAAAAGAAGCTGTTAAGGCTCAAAATATAGCTGATATTGACACATATAACAGTGAATTAGAGAAGGCTTGGCATGCGGCTTCAGAAGATATGGCAAAGGCACAACAAGCTGGACAAGCTCAACCAGGTGCAGGTGCTCAGGACACAGGAACAGGAGTTGACGAGCAAACTGTTGATGAGCAATAACATACAGGCCTATAAAAACTGAAAAGGGATGACTTTTATTTTGTCATCCCTTTTTTGTTTAGATTCAATGATTTAACTGTAAATAACTATAACGTCTTTTACGGACTGATTAGTCACCTTATATGGTGAATCTTGCTGGGACGTGGAAAAATGGTAAGTTTGCAATTAAATTTCCAATGTGCCACCTTTAGCGAAGATCGGCTCTACAATATCATCGTAGAATCCACCTCGTTTTGCAAGGTCTAAAACGTTGTATCGTGCACGCATCATTTGAATTATTGGAAACATAGCCTTAAGCTCTTTGCGGCCCAAACCTATATGGCTAGGATCATGTGGAGCGCCAACTTTCTTCAAAAGATCTTGCATTTTTTCAAAGCTATAAACTTGAGCTTGTAATTTTGCTTTTAGCTCTGGCCACTCATTTTTAAGCCTTGTAAGTTCTTTGCGCACAACCTCCTTATCTCCATACTTTCCAGTTATCATATTATATCCAAGCTTTGGAGATGGAAATCCTTTAAAGACTTCCAAAGCTCTTTTTTGTTCTTCTTCAAGAGATGGCCATGCCTCTACGCAGGCATCTACATCTATTTTATCTAGTTCTAACTTAAATAGCTCATCAAACAATGCACACATAGTTATTGTTCCTACCCCAACTTGATAACCGTGGGATTGTAACTCACCTTTATATCTATGTTCTGTCATATCCATTATATGACTCATAAGATGCTCACAACCTGAAGCTGGGCGTGAAGAACGGGCAGCTTGCATTGCAAACCCTGAGAGAGTTAACCCCTCAAAAAGACCCGCTATTGCTTCTGGGTCTCCCTTGGCAACAGCTTCTGGATTTGCAAGGAAATCATCAAGATAATCTTGTGTTATATGCCAAGCTTCCTTATGAATTGGGTCAGCACCTACAAAATCCGCAATTATCCACTCTGCTCCAGCAGGGACTTTTGAAGCAAGGTCCGCATATCCCGCTGCTGTTAAAAAATGTGGTGCTGCTGCAATAATATCAATATCAGCCACAATTGCCACTGGCGCTGGACAGTTGAAGGTTTGTTTTTCACCGCGATATGAAATCGATGCACCAAAAGAAGAATATCCATCAACAGATGCTGCTGTTGCAACTGAAATATATGATTGCCCATAATGATAAGACGAAAGCTTACATAAATCATTAATCACACCTGAACCTACAGATATAAGTATATAATAATCATTTGAAGGATCTTTAAATGCTTTCGTAGCATCTGACTCATTATGATTTTTGTTGTCCTCAATAATTTTGGCTGATTTTAAATCGCCTTCAATCAAGTAATCCGTCATTTCAACATATTTCCAATCTGCATGAAATGTCTTTTTATCAATTATGTACTTTTCAGTTTCAATGTCAGCCTCTTTAAATTGGTTATAAACTTTCTCTCCTAAAACTGGCCATGTATTTATATCTGCAACAATAATAGCCTTTCTTCCAGGAAAACATTCTTTAAAAATTTCAGGAGTTTTTTCAGCGACACCTCTTCCCATTTCAAAAACCTTTGTGTCTGTTGAAATAGAAAGTGCTTTTGCTATTCTTTCTTGAGAGTTCATTTTATTGATTTTAACTATTATATCATGCAAATATAAGAATAAAAACGTTTTAATGAAGTTTTTAGAAAAGAATATTAATCGTGTTTTAACTAGATTAATAGAAATCCTTATTTTTTAAAAAAATCATAATTATAAATTAATACATATAAGATTTATATTATAAAAATATTAACTTTGTAAATGCTTCAAAAAAGTTTATACATGTTTGGCAATTATTAATGATTTTGGTCCAAAAATATCAAAATGTTGAAAACGGAAAAACATATTCCAACTATTTTTGATGTTGCTCGGGAAGCTGGAGTATCAAGAGCTACTGTTGATAGAGTTATTTATAATCGCAAAGGTGTGGCAGAGAGTACTGTCAAAAAAGTAAACGAAGTGATTGAAAGGCTTGGATATACAGCCAACCCTAATGCATCACGCCTAGCATCTAGAAAGAAACTGACATTTGCTTGTTTGATTCCACAGTTTGAGAAAGGAGAATACTGGGATGTAGCATATCAAGGCTTTATCAAAGGGGCAAAATCAATTAGAACATATGATGTTTATACTGACATATATCTTTTTGATGATACTGATGTAGAATCCTTTCGAAAGGAATGTAAAGCAATTTTGAAATCAAAACCAGCAGGTGTAATAACAAATATGGTTTTTGCTGATGCAGTAAAGGAGTTTGCCACCAAGCTTGACAAAGCAGGTATACCATTAGCATTCGTTGACCAAAAAATTGATGGACTGAATTATGTTGTTCATTTCGGAGCCAATCCATTTGAAGCCGGGCAATTAGGAGCTTATCTACTAACACATCGAATGGAAGTAAAAGAGATTGCAATGATTAGACTTATTCGTGACTCCAATCAAAAAGCAGATCCTAACAGTATTAGGCGTAATGGATTCATAGATTACATTAAAGAGCACTATCCTGACTGTCGTATACATTCTGTTTTCATTCCTCCATATAAACCTATGGAAACATACGATATTCTTGATGCTTTTTTTAAAGAGCATCCTGAAGTCAAGCATATCACTATGGCTAACTCTCGTATTCACTTAATAAGTGACTATCTTCGTCGCAATCCTGTCCCAGATCGCCACGTTGTTGGATTTGATGACCTGGATAAAAACATAGATGCACTCAACGAAGGCCTTGTGGAATATCTAGTAACCCGTAATATTCCGCAACAATCCTATCTCACTATCTCAAACTTAGCCACATATGTAATTACTGGCCAGACACCTAAGAACAGAGATAATTTTATGCATATGAATATACTACATAAATTAAACTATCAGCATCTTAGTAAGGGAGCCGAATCAGATTAACAACTACAAACTCAATTAAATATTATTAGAAGAGTTAATTAATTTTGCAACTCTTAGCATTTTTATGGTAGATAAAACTGACTTATGCTTTGTTAAGCGCATTGCACATGAATTATTAATGATAATTTTCATAGTTATAAAAAGAAGCCGGCTCAATGAGTCGGCTTCTTTATTTTAGTTTTGATTTGATTGACGATAGTTTATTGTCAATAAAACATTAATGTGCAAAACCTGAATAATCAGTTTGTAGTTTATCAGAGCAAGTGTAGACATTGACAGTACCACTTCCTGGAATAGTTTGAGTTGCCTTTACTGTCCAACCCTTTGAAGTAGAAGGATCTAAACCTGGAACTTTCACATACCACACTGATTTTGTTGGCTTAAACCATACAGAAGTACTTTTATTAAGATTATTCTTATGCCAAGCACATACACACATATCAACGATAGCATTTGTAACTCTTTGCATTTGATAGGTATTACCCAAATACTCAAGCTTCACATCCCAATTCTTATCATCATCGTTCCAAATTGTAGCAATGAGACAATCCTTCAGCTGTGTTTGACCTGAAAGTTTTGTTGAGTTATCCCTATATCCTCCATCAGTCCAAGAAAATGTTTTGTGTACTGCATTTGCACCTTCACCAACATTAGAGCCATAAATATCATTGCCGCTATACACCCTCATTTGAGCGTTATTATCTTCCAGATTTGTTCCACACGCAACCCAGTTTTTCATAGTATTTCCAGTTATTTCATAGAATGAAAAACCGTTAGGAGAACCTGTAGTACTGAGATTACCTGACCACCAAGCTCCTGATGCAGCGCAATGAATATGCTCATAAATTGGCAAACCTCCTTTACATTTATAATTAGTATGAATGTAATTTTGTGTATAGTGAGTATGTCCAATCATTATATGAGCTTCTTTGAACTCAGTAAGTGCTGTCAAAACATCACTATAGTGCTTATTGAGATTGACACTACTACCACCACTTGCAGTTCCAGCTCGGAAAGGAATATGACACGCAAAAATGACCATCTTATCTTCTTTGTTTTTTACAAGCTTGATATCATCTTGTAACCATTTCCATTGAAGATCAGTAAGTCCTGCATCATATTTCCAAGTGTTTCCTTTATTTTCATTAACAAGAACATTGTCCATAACAATTATATGAACCTTACCCCTATTGAAGGAATAATCTACTGGCCCAAAATGTTGCATATAAGTATTCAACGATTCATAAGCTGTAGAATATGCAGTATTATGGTCATGATTACCAATGCATTGGAAGAATGGCACAGTACGCTCTTTAGCATCTTGTATAACCTTTAGGTCAGACATAGAAGCCTCCATTGCTGGAAACATATTAGGAGTATCGTTAACAATATCACCTAAGGTAAGGGCGTATGCATTTTTATATTTACCGCTACTAAGATTGGAATTTATTTTCCTTTTAATGTCTGATATAGTTTCAGTCAAATATCTGCTTTGTTGGTTCGCATTTTTACATTGAGGATCACCTACAGCAACAAGAGTCCAATCATTCTGGACATCTGGTAACTTCTTTAATGCAAAATCATTGCGATTCATCTTGTTTCTATTGAACGTTGTTGTTGAATAGAAAAGAGGTATGCTAGAATTTTCTTTTGTAGTCACCTCATATTCTGAAGGAATTGTGATGTATATAAGACGGCAGTAACGATTTGCGCTCATCTGATATACACCATTTTCATCTGTCACTGTAAATGAAAAACCATCAGAAACAGGCACTCCTGCTATCCCTTTCTTTGTATCTGCATCATATACAAGCCCAACAGCATTATTTTTATCTGAAATCTTAGTTCCATTTATATCTGTATAATTTGTATAATCACCATTGCCATCATCAACAACTTCGTTTGTATCGTCTTTGTTTTGAGAATTTTCATCAAGTCCACACGAAGCATATGCAAATGAACAAACAAATATAAGTATTGTAAATATTTTTCTCATATCATTATCTTTTGTCCCATCCGTAGTTTTGTCCTAAATTTGGATTCACATTAAGAGCGCTTTGCGGAATTGGCCTTAAATACATACAATCATCCCACTCTAATTCATAATGATAAATTAGATATCCATAATCTCCATCAGATAGGCTGAATGAAGCATCTGCACCTGTATTTGCAATTGGATAACTTGTTTCAGTATGATTATCTTTCTTACGTAAAGTATAAGTTTTTCCATTAAATTGGAATCCATTAAGAGCTTCATCCTTAGTCACATAAATACCTCTCCAACCCTCATTATTGTAACGCTTAGCTATTAAACTACCCAATTTCCATCTCATAAGGTCATCGTGGCGAGACTCGCTTTCCATTGCAAGTTCAACAGCTCTTTCACGACGAATTTCAAGCATTACATTGGTTAAAGGGGTTGATGAATCAGCATAGTAGTCAGCTAACCAAGTATCTCTGACATAAGAGCTTGAATTTGGATAAATATTTGTAACCCCTGCTCTACTTCTAAGAGCACCAATAGTAGAGTTCCAAATACTTTCATCCATCATACCCATTTCTTCCATAGCTTCTGCATATATGAGTAGTATTTCACCGTAACGGAAAATTGGAATTGCATTGTAACAACGCGCACCAGCCCTAAAATTTTCTTCGTTTTCCTGATTCCATTTTATCCAAGAATAGCCTGTAAAAACGTGAGTAAAATTAGTCGGTTTAAGCTGTCTTCCACTTGCAATACTTTCATAATAATGGTTAGGGCCATTCACAGTCTGGTGAAGCCTCCAGTCTCTATTTTGAAATTCTTGGTTAATATTAACCTTATCATTGGTCACAGCTGTTCCATCAAGGTTAAGATACATCCTTATTAGTTCTTTTACTGGAGAATATTGCTGTCCATAAGTTGATGAGTTGAAATAACCTGTTAACTCGTGCGAGATCATCAAATCCTCACTGAATGTACGTCCCCAAATTACTTCTTCTTTCTGAATATTATTAGATATAAATAAATCACTGTAAGCTGTTGTTACATCCCCTGTATGAAGACTGTATACTCCGCTATCTATAATAGCCTTTGCAGCCTCCGCAGCCTTTCTAATCAGCTCATCTGAAGTTTCATACGCATTATTCCAAGGAACATTTGTAGAAGGGTTTGTAGCGTGGTATTTTCTATAAGTTCCCTCATAAAGACAAGTTCTAGCTATATAAGCATTAACTACCCACTTATTCACACTGATTCTTGCGTCATCCATAAACTCTGGAGTATCTAGACAATTCTCAGCTGCGAATATTAAATCTTCGAGAATCATATGAAATACATATTCTCTATCGTCACGACCCTCAAAAAGCTTAGGGTCATCAGGCTGAAGATACTTATCTATCCAAGGTATATCTCCAAAAGTTTTAAGTTTTCTCATATGCGCATCAGCTCTCCAAAATCTAGCTACACCCATATAATGATTGTAGATTTCTTCTGAAACATTAGCTTTTGACTTATGCATATTTTCAATCATATAGTTGACTTGACGGAAAAAACTCCAGTTTCCAGATCCCCATCCACCACCTTTATCTGCGTTCCAGATCCCTGGATGATATACGTCAGAAGATAGTTTTGTTGCACATAAATCAGTATAGGCACTATTACCTATAGCAACTGATGTACCGAGTATGTATGAGTTAGTTAAACCATTAGAGTAAATTTTGAGGTCATTTTCTGAAGAAAGAAAAATCTCAGCATCAACCCGATTTTTAGGAGATCTTGTAAGGAAACCCTCACAAGAGACTAACATTGCAGCAGATATTGCTATACTTATAAAATATATTATATTTCTTTTCATATTTTGTCTCCTTATTTTAAAAAGTAAGATTGATTCCAAATGTAAATGTTCTCAGCATAGGATAGCTAAATCCATCTCCTTGTCCGCTTAGACCTCTTTTTGTAGAGAAGTCACTATCACCTGCTTGAATAACTTCAGGGTCAAACATTTTTGTATTCTTATACATTGGAGACCAAGTAAATAAGTTTTCCATTGCAAAAGAGAATGTAACATTTTCAATCTTTGCTTTAGTTGTAAGCTCTTTCGGTAATGTGTAGTCAAGAGTTAAGTTTTTCAAACGAACATAAGCTGCATTTTGCAAATAATAATCGTTCTCCCAAGAAAGAGGGCCAACGTTACGGTTAGCAGAATAACCTACTCGACGTGTCCAATATGGTTTTTTATCTGCATTTGTAACTACCCACTGTTCAGTGCTGTAATCTACGTGAACATAGTTATCACCTACTTGATCTTTCATTAAGAATGAGTATGGCCTATTATACATTCCATAAAAGAAGCCAGACTCTACTGATGGATACCAATCATTCTTCCCTACTCCTTGAATGAACATACTAAGACCTATATTATTCCACTTTAAATTCATATTAAATCCAAAATGATAACGAGGTAAGATATTTCCGATTCGCTCAAGGTCACCGTGGCTTTCAAGAGTACCATTTCCAACATCAATTTTTCCGTCACCATTTATGTCAATAAATTTAAGGTCACCAGCATAGGCTTGGAAATTATCACCATTTTTATGATATGTATTTTTTGCCCAGTTATTAGCCTCTGCATTTGAAAGGAAATATCCATCTGTACGGAAACCCCACATCTCTCCAAGTTCTTTTCCAGCATAATAGGTTAATATATTACCTGAAGAGTTATTATATGCAGTTACCCAAGTTCTACTATCCCATAGGCTTGCTCTCATATTATAAGAGAATGGCTTGCCTCCTAAGTTTACTTGATCTTTCCATGCTAAAGTCAATTCCCATCCTTTTGTACGTAATGCTCCATAATTTCCTTTTGGTGCAGATGCTCCGTAAATTGCTGGAAGTTCAGGTCCATTTACATAAAGATCTTTAGTGTCACGAACATAGTAGTCTCCAGAAAATGAAAGACGACTATTAAAAATATCAAAGTCTAAACCTATATCCCAAGTATTTACCTTTTCCCAGGTTAGACCATCTGGAACGTTAGTTGGAGTACCAGCTACTGGAACCTTTGCGCCATTGAAAAGTACATCTGATTTACTGATTCCTATTGTCTCAAGATATTGATATGCACGAATATTTGCATTACCAAGTGCACCATAATTCCCTCTCAATTTTAGGTTGTCTACCACACCTCTCGACCATTGCATCCAAGGCTCTTCTGACAATCTCCATCCTAAAGAACCTGATGGGAAAAAGCCCCACTTTTGACTTGTAGGGAATTTTGAACTACCATCATAACGAGCAGAAAGTTCAAAAATATACCTATTAAGAAGGGTGTAATTGATACGTCCGAAAAATCCTACTAGACCATAAGAAGCATTTCCATCATTATCATTAATTGTAATTGTTGTTGCCTCTGAGCCACCATCATCCATTAGCTCATAGCTAGGATTTCGGTCATAAAGAAAACCTTTACGAGTAATATAATAATACTCTCTTTTATAGTCCTCAATATTCCATCCTGCAACTACGTTCAAGTCGTGTTTATCATTTAATTTAGGGGTCCAAGTGAGGACAGCATTTGCAGTAATAATATCATTCTCTGTCTTCCATACTGATTTATAAGTGTTTTCTTGTGGCGTTTCATAAATAATTGAGCCAGGAGCAAGAGAATAAGCATTTTGGCCCCTATATCTTTGTTGACCATTTCTATGTACTTTATATGTGAAATCTGTACGTAGTTTGAGCACATCTTTTATAATATTAGCCTCAAGACCCATAGTTTCTGCAAATGATAGATTACTATTTGTCTGTACATTGGTGTTATCTCTAAATGCTACATAATAACTTCTAGATGCACCGAATGTATTTGTGCCATCTGGATTATATTCTGGGAAAATAGGGAATCCATAAAATTGTAAATTTCTCAATATAGTGTTACTAGAACTCACAAATGGCTGTACATATATATTTCTATAGAAGTATGTATTAGAGTCAAAAGTTAACCAGTTAGTTATTTTTGCCCCTACCTTAGCTCTAAAATTATATTTACTGAAAGATTCTTTACCTACTTTAAAAATACCATCTTGACCATAAAACCTTCCTGTTACACGGAAATTGAACCTCTTAGTTGCTCCACTAACAGCAAGTGAATGTGAATGAGTCAAATTGGCCTTTTTATAAATCTTCTCAATCCAGTTTGTACTTGCAAAATAATCATAGCTACCATCTGGGCGTTCAACTACTTCTTCTGTATTACCACTCTCTCTATGATGTCTAAAAGCCTCAAGGTAATTCGAATTAAAATTATACTGGTTCATTGAAGTAGGAGTCTTGCCTGTAGATGATGGGGTACGAGCAGTATTTTGAAAGAATTCATAAAAAGCTTCAGTCCAAGCCAAACCATCTGTTACAATATGGTCTTCCCAAAGTACTGTACGCTGGTTGACAGCAAATGCTCCACTATAATTAACTGTTATCTTCTCATCCTTTGGAGTTTTAGTGGTCACAAGAATAACACCAAACGCGCCTCGTGCACCATACACAGCTGCCGAAGAAGCATCTTTTAGAACAGAGATTGTTTCTATGTCATTAGGATTAACAGAAGATAGAGACCCTTCCACTCCATCAATAAGAACAAGTGCAGAGCCTCCTTGTCCTATAGAGTGACTACCCTCTCCTGCATTACTCACAGAAGAACGTGTTTTGTAAGATGTATTTCCTCCACGAACGTAAATTGCTCCAGTATGGTTTGGCTTTCCGTCGGATTGTATAATATTTAAACCAGCGATTTGACCTTGAAGCGATCTTGCTACGTTAGGGTTAGTTCTATTTTCCAATTCTTCTCCTGAAAGATTTTCCACAGCTCCTACAAGCTGTGTTTTTTTCAAAGTACCATATCCAACAACTACTGTTGCATCAAGTTGCACAGTATCTTCCTCCAAAGCAACATTTATTACACTTCTGCCTTGAATTGGAATTTCAATTGTTTTGAAGCCAAATGACTGAAAAATCAAAACATCACCTGCATTAGCATTGATTTTGTATAGTCCTTGATCATCTGTCACGACTCCAACAGTTGTACCTTTTACCATCACAGCAGCTCCTATAGAAGGAAGGTTAGAAGCTTTTTCTGTGACTTTACCAGATACAATCACACTCTGCGCCGACAAGGACACAGAAAAGAGAGCTGATATGAAAATTATCAGCATTGTAGTTAGTCTATTTAAATTCATAAAGCATTTCATTTATTTTCTTCATTACAAACCAGAAATAAATTTATGCTCCTGAACCTATTGCGGGCACGCGCCCTGTCTTTATGTTGGCAAATATACTCAAAAAAATATGAATAACAATTTTTATTAAAAAAAAATGAAATAATAATAGTAATAATAATAATAATGTATATATTTGCGGTGACAAACCAGAAATAAGTTTTATCTCTTGACAGTACGCCCTCAAGTCGTATTATTTTTTTATTGTCAATAATTGAAGATAAAAGTTTATGAAAATATTAACTAAAACCTGTGCTACACTTCTCTTGCTTTCTCTTGCATGGTCTTGCACCGAAGAAATTCAAACAGGTATAGATTCATCTAAAGTTCCTCCTCGAAACGTTGAATATGACGCTAATAACTCATCAGCAACTGTTTTGGGATTTTATTGGGAGGCAGATGAAGCAATAGCTGCAGGGGCAGTATCTTTTACTGCACAAATAATTCAAGATGAAGAACTTGGAGGAAATGTTTACAATAGCAAAAACTCTCAAACAATCCAAGTTAGTTCAACACTTAATGATGGGGCAATATTCACAGGCCTCAGTAAGAATGCGAAATACTACGCACGTGTTCGCGCTAATTATCCTCGTTCAGTATATTCTGAGTGGGTTTATGTACTCAACCCAGATGGAGAAAAAGCAGTGATAAAAGTTGGAACTGGCATAGTTGATGAAGATATCGAAATGATATCTGGCGCTTCAGCAAGATTTGTTACTTCCTCACCTTCTACTGTTGTGGTAGAGTGGTCATTGACAAATTTTTCAAACGTCGAAATTGACCAAGCCACCGATTGTTCAATTGAACTTTATAAAGATTCAGACTGTTCTCAACTAGAGGTTTCTTGGGACATTGCCGCAGGAAGCGGTTTGTATTTATATCAACCAAGATTTATTTTCTCTGGTTTACAGCCAGGTACCAGCTATTGGTTCGTTGCTGAATTGAGATATAAAGAAGGAAATAATGAAGAATTGACAGTATCACGCTCTAAGCCGCTAGAAGTAACAACTGAAGCAAAGAAGGCTATTACTATGCCAGCTAATGGAACTCCTGGACAAACTATTCTATATCAAGACTTTAGTGAATTACCATGGGGTGGTGATCTCGTTAATTTTGCTGTAGGATATTCTTCTGAACGGCGTAACAAGGTGGATGCGCTTATGGATGCAAAAGGGAAAAATCCTATTGGAGGTG
>CAYFTB010000072.1:7900-11797 GCA_964345875.1 uncultured Proteiniphilum sp. | reverse complement strand
TGTATTAAAAAGTAGCTGATTGCAAAAATGCAAAAAAATATTTAAGTTTTTAATTCTCATAGTTACATCCACCAAAGCACGTAGATATATGTTATTGAGAACTATTACATTACAAAGGAATGATTAAATTTTCAAACATAGACAATATATATAATGAATATTTAAATGATCTATATTCGTATGCTCAACACCTAGGCTTTGATGAGAATACGACTATGGACGCTATTCATGATGTTTTCTATAAACTATGCACTAATCATTCATCATTAAATGAAATAAAGAATCTAAAGTCATACCTCCTTAAATCATTACGAAATAGACTAATAGACATAAAAAGAGGTAATAGAAATATTTTAACTAATAATATTTCTGAAGAAGACATTCCCGAAGAACTACCGTTTGACTTATACGTTACGGTAGAAGATGAACTTATAATGAAAGAAGATGCTGAGGAAATTAAGCAAAAAGTAGAATCAGTCCTAAATAGGTTAACTAACCGACAACGAGAAGTAATTTATCTACGATATATTCAAGAATATGATTACGAAGAAACCGCAAAAATCATGCAAATATCTATTGCTGCTTGCAGAAATCTAATAAGTAAGTCGCTAGTAAAAATGAAAGACTCCACTATACCAATTAGCCTCATACTACTATTTATCAACTAATTTATAATCAATACCAAATAAAAGTCCGACTTTATGTTAATTTTATAGGAAAATAGGCTTTTCTTATAAAAAATGATGATGTTTTCATTACTCACTCGTCTATATAGTAAAGGGGTCTTAATATCTAAGATTAAGTTTTAATACAAATACGCATGGCATCAAAAATGGATACCAATAGTTTTATACGTTTTCTTAAAGATGAAAAATTCATTGAATGGAAATTATTTCCAACTGATGAACTGATTAGCTATTGGCAGGAGTATGCAGAGCAGCACCCAGAAGATAAGAATCAGATACTGTTGGCCGAAAAGCATTTTAATAATATAAATATTTCATCTTTTGAAATATCATACAATAATAGAGTTGAAATAAACAGGCGTTTAGAACAATCATTAAAAAGACATAATCAAAAAATAATATTTAAAAGGCTCAGCTATGTTGTAGCTGCATGTGCAATGGTGCTATTAGCATCTGTATTATACTTTCAATATGATTTGAGCTTATTTGGTAAAAAACCAAATGACTCTTCTTACATTGTTGGCAAAACCTTAGAATCAGAAGATATACTATTTGTAACAGGAAATAAAACTTCTTCTTTTCAAAACAATATCGATATCAAAATAGACAATAACAAAACAGCACAAGTAGTTAGTGAAAATAAAGAGATAGTAGATAAAAAAATAGAAATAGCACAAAACACAATCAATAAATTAATAGTGCCATATGGTAAAAGGTCCAAAGTATCATTACCCGATGGTACACAGGTATGGCTCAACTCTGGTTCAACGTTAGAGTTTCCATCAACATTTTCAGGAAAAAGGCGTGAAGTATCTATAACTGGAGAAATGTATATAGAAGTTGCCCCTAATAAGTCTATTCCTTTCTATGTGTACACTCAAGATTATGATGTAAGAGTATATGGTACAAAGTTTAATGTATCGTCATATTCTGAATCTGCATCATCTGTAGTATTAGTAGAGGGTAGCGTGGGATTACAATTATCGAACAAAGAGGAAGTTATACTAAAGCCTAGCGAACAAGCTGTATTCTTAACACAAAAACAAAACTTCGAAAAGCAAGAGGTAGATGTAAACTCACTAATAAGCTGGAAAGAAGGCTATCTATCGTTTAATGACACACCCATTTCTGAAGCACTAAGGCTAATTGGAAGATACTACAACCTCTCTTTCAATCTAGATGACGACGTTACATTTAAAGGCCTCACATGTACAGGAAAAATAATACTGTCAGACAATCTCGAAAATGTAATGATGGCTCTATCTATAATATCAGATACAGAATATAAAATACAAGATAAACAAATATTAATATTTAAGAAACAACAATCAATAAACTAATATGCCTATGATAATAATGAACAGTAGAAGTAAATAAATTTAAGTGATAGCCATATGGCACAAAAAAGTCGAACAATAATGCGAATACTGTCCGACTCAAAGATTCTAACTACACTGAATATTAATAATTAAAATCATACAAAAATATGAATAATTACAGTATTGACAGAAAAATACCTGTCAATAATCTAAAACATGCACTAAAAATCATGAGAATAAGCATATTCCTATTGGTTTTCGTAGCTCTAGTTTCGCAAGCAAACACGAGCTACTCGCAGGAGACAGAATTAACTCTGGACATTAAATCCACATCTATCAAGGATATTTGTGAAGAAATTGAGAGTACAAGCAACTTTCGGTTTATTTTTGCAGGAAATGCCAAAAAGAGTTTAAATATAAAAGTTGATATAAAAGCTAACTCGCAAAATATTAGCGATATAATGGATCATTTACTTTCAAGTACAGACCTAAAATACAGAATACTAGATGATCAAGTTGTAATTTATCAAGATGATAAAAAAAACATATCTAGTGAAATAGATAAGTTTTTTTCAGATAATACCTCTCAACAATCAAATAAGATAAGTATTTCTGGAAAGGTAACGGATGCATTTAATGATGACCCAATTCCTGGAGTTAATGTTGTAATTTCAGGTACTACGATAGGAACTTCAACAGATATTGATGGTGTATATGAACTAATGGTAAATGAGGGCGACACACTAGTATTCTCTTTTATAGGATATCTGCCACAAGAAATTGAGGTTGGCACAGTACGCATTATCAATGTCAGACTTTCAGAACATACTGAAATGTTGCAAGAAGCAGTTGTAGTTGCTTTTGGAAAGCAATCTAAAGAGAGCGTTGTTTCTTCTATTACAACAGTTAATACTAAAGATTTAAAAGTCCCATCTAGTAATTTAACTACTGCACTTGCGGGTAAAATGGCGGGTCTAATTTCGTATCAATCTACAGGTGCACCAGGCGAAGAGGATGCTCAATTTTTCGTTCGTAGTGTGACTTCCTTTGGTAGTGGATTAACTTCACCTCTTATTTTGATTGATAATATTGAAATGACATCGAAAGATCTTTCCAGACTTAATCCTGATGACATTGCTAGTTTTTCTATTTTAAAAGATGCTTCTGCAACTGCATTGTACGGAGCAAGAGGAGCAAATGGAGTTGTGTTAGTAACTACCAAGGAGGGGGAAAAAGGTGCTGTTAAAGTATCATTTCGTTATGAGTCTTCGCTCTCTACCCCTACAACAAAGGTCGATGTTGCAGATCCAGTCAGTTTTATGGAGTACTCTAATATAGCGAGTATGACACGTCATGGTGAACTAACTTATCCAAGAAGTAAGATTGAGCTTACAAAAGATCCAAATCGAAATCCATTTGTCTATCCAGCAATAGACTGGAAAGATATGTTAACTAAAAATCATTCTATAAATCACCGAGCAAATATTAATTTAACAGGTGGAGGTAATGCAGCTACATATTATTTAGCTGGATCGTTCTCGCAAGACAATGGGATACTAAAGGTTGACAAAAGGAATCCATTCAACACTAATATAAATTTAAAAAAATACTCCGTTCGTTCTAATGTTAATCTAAATCTCACAAAGTCACTTGAAGCCAAAGTCAGAGTAAGTGCAAATTTTGAAGACTATAGTGGCCCAATAGGCGAATCTGGGAGTGGTGGAGCAAACACTTATGGTAAGACTCTACTAGCCAATCCAGTACTATTCCCTCCTTATTATGCACCTGATCAGGCAACTCAATATATAGATCGTATTCTTTTTGGTAATTATTCTGACAGTGAATATGGAGAAGGTAGTCCGAAGTATCTGAATCCTTATGCTGATATAATG
>CAYFTB010000072.1:0-7800 GCA_964345875.1 uncultured Proteiniphilum sp. | reverse complement strand
AATCCTGAAGGTGGTTCTGATTTTATAGACTATACTGCAGGGAACAAATTTGTTAGATCCACTTCTTATGCTGAGGGAGCTGTTTTATACAATCGGAAGTTTGATAAAAAGCACGATGTTGGCGGATTGTTAGTTGGTTCATTTAGAGAAAGCATGGATGGAAGTCCTGTTAATTTGGACTCTTCTTTACCATCAAGAAATGTATCTTTGTCAGGACGTTTTACATATGGATTTGATCAAACATATTTCGCAGAGCTTAACTTTGGATTAAATGGTTCTGAACGTTTTGACCCGTCTCATAGATGGGGGTTTTTCCCATCAGTTGGAGCAGGTTGGCAAGTTTCGAATGAAAGCTTTTGGAGAGGGCTGAAACACGCTATTCCTAGTTTAAAAATAAGAGCTAGCTATGGATTGGTAGGTAACGATGTTATTGTAGATGATAGAGATCGTTTCTTTTTTACTTCAAACGTAAATTTAAATGGACCTAATGCGGGTTATTTTGGGAATGACCCCTATCAAACATTCTCTCGTCCTACTATTACTATTTCACGATACGCTAATCCCGATATCACTTGGGAGGTATCTTACAAGACGAACTTGGCACTTGAATTAGGTTTGTTGAACGACGATCTTACTTTTATAGCTGAGTTTTACCACGAAAAGCGTACTAATATAGTGCAGCTTCGCCGGGATATTCCTTCAACTACGGGATTAACTGCTGGAGTTAGAACAAACTTTGGAGAATCGGTTGGTAAAGGAATTGACTTATCATTAGATTATAGCAAAGCTTTTTCTAATTCTATGTGGTATATTCTAAGAGGTAATTTTACTTATGGTACAGCGGAAATCACTGAGTATGATGAGTTGGATTATTCTGGAATTGCTCCTTGGAGATCATTAATAGGTCAAAAGGTTGGGCAAACTACAGGTTACGTTGCTGAGCGTCTATTTATTGATGATGAGGAGGTTCGTAATTCTCCTTTACAACAAGTTGGTAATGCTGGTGGGAAGTATCAGGCAGGTGATATCAAGTACCGTGATATAAATGGTGATGGGATAATTAATGAGTTTGACATTGTGCCAATGGGATATCCTTCTAATCCTGAAATTCAATATGGTGTTGGAGGTTCTTTTGGTTACAAAGATTTTGACTTTTCTATGTTTTTCCAAGGTTCAGCACGCTACTCTTTTTTCCTAAGTGCTAGTTCAATGGCTCCTTTTGTAGAAGTTTGGTCTGGAGGAGGAAAAGGTAATAGAGCAATGTTGAATTTTATAGCTGATGATGTGTGGACCGAAACAAATAGAAATGTCTATGCTAAATGGCCACGTTTATCACCTGACAAAGGAGCTGCATCTTTCGGTAACAATAACAACTTTGTAAATAGCAATTATTGGATGCGCTCTGCGAGCTATATACGTTTAAAATCTTTAGAAGTTGGATATTCTATTCCTACTATTAAAGGTGTTACTCCTAGAGTTTATGCTAGTGGAACCAATTTATTCACACTTTCTAATTTTAAATTATGGGATCCTGAAATGCGAGGAAACGGACTGAGTTATCCACTTCAGAGAGTTTTTAATCTCGGAGTTCAACTAAACTTCTAAAAAACCAAATATATAATGAGAAAAATATACTATTATTTAATTATTTTGTTTATTGCATTTGGCTGTAATGACTATCTTGACATTTTGCCTGATGATAAACCAGAATTAAAAGATGCTTTTAAGGATAAATACAATGCTGAAAAGTATTTATTTACTTGTTATCGATTTCTTCCTACTTTTGCAAACCCCCATTACTCGTTAGGACTTAGCGGAGGAGGAGATATAATTTATAATGAAAGAAATACGGGCGGAGGTTTATCTGAAGGACCTCCTGCTACTATGATGGCTTTTTTAAAAGGCAATAATGTGGCTGATCCGTATGCTAACTTTTGGGATGGGGCAAATGGAGCAAACAGAAATCTATGGCAAGGTATTCGTCACTGTAACGTTTTCTTAGAAAATATTCGAATAGAGGATGGAGGACCTCGAGATCTTGACGAAATGAATAGAGACCAATGGGTTGCAGAGGTTAAGGCAATTAAAGCTTATTTGCACTTTTATCTTTTAAGACTTTATGGTCCTATTCCAATAGTAGATAAAGTAATACCTATTTCTGCAAAAGGCGATGACGTCAATCTTTATCGAGAGCCAATTGATAAAGTGGTAGATTATATAACAAATACATTAGATGAAGCTATTAAAGATCTTCCTCCATTAAATCAACTAGATATTGTTAGTGAGTATGGACGAATGACGAAAACTATAGCATTAAGTATCAAGGCTAAGACATTAGTTTTGGCTGCTAGTCCAATATTCAACAACAATAATTTTACTGCTGGATTTAAAGATAAAAGAGGTGTCGAACTTTTTCCAATTGGAGATAGCAAAAAGCGTTGGGAGCGTGCTTTAGAAGCTGTGGATGAGGCTTGTCGTTCTGCTGAAGAAGATGGAGCTGAAATATTAATAACAACTGACGGTGGAAACAATGCTATTAGGGGTGTTAACAGTACAAATATTAATGATACAACAAAAGCAATGGTAAGCGTGAGGCAGGCAGTAACTGAACCATGGAATAAAGAAGTAATTTGGGCCACAAATCAAAGTACCACTACACTACAACGGTGGAGTACCATGTTAAGTAATGACGAATGGTTTAATCTGGCTGGTTCTGGTGGTCAAGATCTTGGACAGCGTCATGCTCCAACTTTAAATGTCGTAGAAAAGTTTTATTCTTCCAACGGTATACCTATTAATGAGGACTTGGAGTGGGAAAAAAATAATTGGTATAAAGATCGTTATAAAACTCAACTCCCAGATGAAGTGCATCAAAAATACTTTATAAAAAAAGGTCAAGAAACCGCAATTTTACACTTTAATCGGTCATTACGTTTTTATGCATCTGTAGGTTTTGATGGAGGTATCTGGGAAGGCAGAGAGAAGAGCTTATCTGAAGCATCTTATCCTAACATGATGAGGCATTCTGGTAGTGGTTATAAACATGTTGAAACATATGGAGGTTATCCATACTCTGGTTATTTAGCAAAGAAATTAAGTCATTTAAGAACTACATATACCGAGACTAGAATTACATTAATACGCCAAGAATATTCTTTCCCAATAATTAGATTGGCAGATATGTACTTGTTGCTAGCTGAAGCCTTAAATGAGGTGGGGGGACCAGATAAAACTGACTCGCAAGGACATAATGCTTATTTCTATTTAGATCAAATCAGAGCTAGAGCTGGAATGGAGGGTGTAGTTGATAGCTGGAGTAAATATGCTATAGCTAAATATAAAACTAAACCTTCTGACATCAATGGCCTAAGAGATATTATACGACAAGAACGTTTAAATGAACTAGCATTCGAGGGCCATTTCTATTACGATATAAGAAGATGGTTGATGGCAGAAGAGATGTTTAATAAACCCATTATGGGGTGGAACAAAGACGGAGAAAATAAAAAAGATTTCTATAATCTACGTGTTTTATTACAACCAAAATTTTCAATGAAAGATTATCTTATGCCTATTAAGATGAGTACATTATTGCAAAATGAAAATCTTGTTCAGAATCCAGGATGGTAATTTCGTAAACAATTAATTTAAAAAGACGATAAAAATGAGAAGATATATATATACTTTTTTAGTTATAGTGGTAACTTCCTTGATTTTGTTTGCCTGTGTGGACTCATATATGGGAATAGAACAAGTGAAAACAGATTCTACTAAGCCCGGGAAAATTACTGTTAATGAGGTGATTCCAAAATCTGGAGCACTAAAGATTCATTTTTCTCTTCCGAAAGGAAATGCGAAAATTGCGGAAGTCGTGGCTACATATATTAATAAAGTAGGAAAAAAGATGGAGTTCAGTGTTTCAAGGTACAGTTCTTTTATTTTAGTAGAAGGGTTTACAGGAACTAACGAGCAGGTAGTAGAATTAGTTTGTGTTGATAACAGTGGAAACGTATCAGATGTGACCATCGTTAAAGCTGCTCCTTTAACTTCATCTCTCGAACTTGCAATGGAGACTATGAAAATAGAACCTGCGTTTGGAGGTTTAAAACTTGAATGGCAAAATCGAGAAGCTAATCCTTTTGCAATTCATATCCTTTCGGAAGATTCATTACAGAAAGGAATTGTTGCACTTACGGAAGATCCCACAAAGACCATTTATACCAGTGACTCGCTTAACACCTTTGCATATGTGCGTCAGTATCCATCGGTAGAACAAAAATTTGGTTTTATAGTATCTGATAAATGGGGAAATAGAACAGATACTTTAATTAGTTTTTTAACGCCATATAAAGAAGAGTTGATTGATCATAAAATTGTTGAGGAGGTTTCTTTCTTTAATCCAACTTATTATGGTGGAAGTAGGGATTATGATACTTACGCTATTGACCCAGCCACCGGAATTCAAAACGACGCAAATACACATGGTTCCTATTATAGGCCACAAATATTTTTTAATGGTGTAAAATCGGGAAATGGATATTTTGGGTATAAATTTGTGAAAAATCTCGCTGACCCTGATCCTGCAAATCGAATTTTAGTACAGGATGTTTACGCAACTTTTGATTTGAATATGACAGTACGTTTGAGCCGTGTCAAAATATTTCCTCGAACAAATATTGCCTATACTTATAATAGATCGAGTGTAAAACGTTTTAAAATATGGGGTACTGATGATGCTAATAACCAAAGATGGTCAAAATTCCCAGAAACTTGGACTCTAATTGGAGAGTATATAGGACCAGAACCAGCGAATCGAGAGAGTTTAACACCTGAAGAAATTGAGTATTTCAATGAAAATAATGAATTCACAATTAGTGAAGGCAACGTAAATCCGAATGCAAAACCAACAACTGCTTTCCGTTATATGCGTGTTCAGTTGATGGAGTCATATAACAAAAATGAGTCTTTTTATACTGTTAACGAGTTTGAAATGTACGGAGATATTCAAGAGTATTTCTAAATCTAACGCTATTATAAAAAATAATTATGAGTAAATACATATATAAAATATCGATTATATTGGTTGTTTTTTTTATCAGTTGTGATAATGCAAATGATTTATTGGATCAACATATAAAGGATGGGCCAATTATTTATGCTGCTAAGGTAGATACATTGCAAACGCAATCTGGATATTATCGCTTCAGAGTAAACCTCTATCCAGCAGAAGATGTTAATAGAGACTATTGTATCTTGAGTTGGAATATAACAGAAGGATTAAAAGACTCTGTGAAGATTGATTACACAGCAGATAATTTTGACCATGATCTTGGATATTATTTTACTGTGATAGATATTCCAGCATCTAACAATATTCAAGGTAGCTTGGAGGTAAGTGCACAAAATGTAGATACTTTTGGGAACAAATCTTTAGTTGAAACTACCAGTGCATATATTTATGGAGAGAGTTATGTTTCTTCTTTAATTAATGCACCAATTAATATATCTCCTAGAAATGATGAGGTTGTCTTTGAAGAGAGGGTAGGTGTAGTAGGGAACTTTATAAGTTACGAAAAAGCTAGTGGTGGTTTTACTGAAGAAGTTTTTATAACTGAGCAAAATTATCCATTAACTGATGCTAAAGCTGGTGGAATAATCAAAACTAAAACTAGATATTTAATTAACGAGACAGATATTGATGCTCTTGATGTTGCAAACTATTTAGAGACTACGATACCTACTAATGATGGTATAGAAGCAATGTTAGAACTTAATGGAACATCTCCATTTAATTTAAATGACGAAAGATTGTCTTTGCTATATAAGCTTGAAACATTTTCTGATAAATTCAACCCAACATTATTTTCGCAATACAGAAATGGTAATGATAACCTCTCAATTGACATGGAGCATACTACCCCTATTTTGTACTGCTATCGAAGTGCTTTTGATAAAGTCCTAGATGAAGTGAAAAATATTCAAGTTGAAGAGGGAACGGCCTCAGTATGGCTTCTATACAATATGGGCTTTATTGTAAAAACTCCTTCTGGAGCTTTCGGCGTTGACATTTATCATCGTTGGGCAGAACAATTAGAGCCATATTTAGATTTTTTATGCATAACTCACAATCATGGAGATCATGCAGACAGCAAACTAATGGCTGCAATGAGTGCAAAAGGGAAACCAGTACTATCTAATTTTTACACTAAAAGCGCGGCATATATGTCTAAAATCCCAACAAGTTATAAAATAGGAAATTTTACAATTCAAACAGATATAACAGACCATTTGCGTGATCCAAAAATGCCTGATTTCGTAACCGTATTCCGCGTTGATTGTGGTGACGACACAGGTAATTTCTCAATGCTTCACTGTGGAGATTCTGGATTTAATCCTGCTCATTTCAATAATGTACAAGGACCTCTAGATCTTGCCGTACTAAGATGGGGTGCTGTTAGAGAGAATGATATATTAGGTGATGAAAGTGGGCAAGTTCAAACTAAATATGCTGTTTTATCTCATTTAATTGAGCTAGGCCATGATCAGTATCCAAATGGACAAGCATCAATTACTCAAACTCTAAAGCATCTACCCAATGTAAAATGTGATAATACTATTATTCCATTTTGGGGAGAAAAAATGACCTGGAATAATGGAAAAATGTATTATAATTAAGTAATAGAAAAGTTTTACAAAGCATCTTTAAGAGTGTATATTTCTTAAAGGTGCTTTATTTGCAACATAAAACGACATTTTAAATTAACAACAACATGAATAAATACTTTTCATACTCTCTGCTTTTCATAATAATCTTTGGATCATGTCAGAGTAGTAAATATATTAAAAATAAAAATTCTAATTACTCAACTGAAGCTGAGCAGACGATGTCTTTATTTAGGAAAACATCCCCTTTTCTCTTAGATAATTACAGACTACCTTTATTGACTCAGTTTGAGGTATATTCGGACAAACTCGATAATACAATATTTAAAGAGTATCTAATTAGCGATGAAAAGGCTTCGTCAATAATGGAAGACTCAATACCTATTTTATATTCTTATAAGGAGTCATTTGACAAAGTTCTTAGAGAATTAAAAACTACAAAAGTAAAGAAGGGAACAGCAGCCATATGGATGCTTTACAACATGGGTTTTATAGTAAAAACACCGTCAGGATGTTTTGGTATTGACATTGACCATAAATATTCAATAGAGTTAGAGCCGTATTTAGATTTTATATGCATTACCCACAATCACGGTGATCACTACAACACAGCACTGATAGATGCAATGAATGCAAAAGGTAAGCCTATACTATCAAACTTTTATGCCAAGGATATAAATCACATGTCTAAAACTCCAACCAGCTACGAAATTGGCAACTTCAAGATTAAAACGGACATTTCTGATCATCTAAGAGATTCTAAATTAGCTGATTTCGTAACAGTATTTCGTATTGAATGTGGTGATGATGCTGGAAACTTTTCACTACTACATTGCGGAGATTCTGGATTTAATCCCGTTCACTTTACAAACGTAGAGGGAAAGTTAGATTTGGCAATACTTAGATGGGGAGCAGCTAGGGAAAATGATATTTTGGGCAATGGTAGCGGACAAGTTCAAACTAAATATGCAATTTTGTCACACTTAATTGAGCTAAGACACAAACCCTATCCAAATGGACAAGCATCAATTACTCAAACTCTAAAGCATCTACCCAATGTAAAATGTGATAATACTATTATTCCATTTTGGGGAGAAAAAATGACCTGGGAAAAGGGAGTGATGTATTAATAAAATC
>CAYFTB010000071.1:0-11907 GCA_964345875.1 uncultured Proteiniphilum sp. | reverse complement strand
TAAGATGAATAGATTATTATACATTTACACATTTATTATTTGTTTTATTGCTTCATCTTGTAGCAATAAAACAAATAGTGATGTAAAAGAAATATCAATAGATTTTGATAACGTTAAAAGTTTAGAGTTAGCAAATAGGAATGAAATTATTTTAGAGTTTTCTGATAATTCAATTATTAGAAGAATCGATGAACTTAGTGTAAATAAAAATTCTTACCTAATACGCTCTGGAAACGATTTATTGCTTTTTGATGAAAAAGGATTATTTAAAAACCATATAGGACGAAAAGGAAACGGGCCTATGGAATTTACACATTTCAATTCTTTTTTTATTGAAAATGATATAGTCTATATCTATGATGCAATGTCTAAAAAGGTTGTTTTATATGACTTGAATGGCGAATATTTAAAATATGAGATTCTGAAAGATACTTATACAGATATAATACCAAACTATATTTTTCCAATTGCAAAAAACAAATTTATATCTAAAAATACTTATGGAGGCGATAATAGGAAAATACCTTCATACAGTATTTTAGACGAAAACTATAAAATCATTTCAAACATAAAAAATCGTTATCTAAAAGACGGTATAACATCTTTGAATAATTTCTTTTCTGATGATAACTCAGTTTTATTTTGGGAGTTACTTAATGACTCATTATTTTCTGTAACAAATGATACAGCTTATAATGCCAAATATTTCATAAACTTTCATGATAAATCTCTACCTAAAAGTATAAGAAAGCTAGATTTGTATGATGCAATCGAATTGACTAATAAACCTGAAAATAAACAAAAGTACGCGACTCTGATAAGGAGCGTCTATGAAGATGTAAATTATTTAAGATTTATATTTTTATACAATGGAGAAGTCCATTATGTCAAAAGTGATAAAAATAAAAATATTGCAACAACCTATAAATTTAAATATAATAATGGTGAGGTAATACCAATCATACATTTTGAAGAAAATAAACTTGTAATACCAGTGAATAGTTTTGATGATGAAGGCAATCCAAAATTAGTAATAATAGATGAAAATACTTTGTGAGAAAAATATCAATAGGCTTTGCTTTAGCCCTAGTAGTAGCTGCAACACTTGGAGTACTATAAAGCAGGAAGAATAATGTAGTATTGAATGAATTTGGCATTATCGAATGTGGAGGCATTGAGGCAAAGTGAATGGTATCCAGGTCAATATTGCCACTACTATGTAGAATATCCAGATGGTAGCGCTACGGGGTGGCCTCATTGGAATATGAAGAATAAGTAAGAGGCGATAAAGTATATTGGTGAGGTGGAATCAAATCAATGAGTTGACTAGCAATCTGTCTTATCAATATTTCTTGTTATTTGCTACTGTTCAGGGTTTGAAGGAACAGAAAAATAATTGAGTTAGAATTGAGTTGTAAAAATATTTCGGGGTATAAGCATGGCTTCTTATTTTTGCAACCAATCATCCGAAAAAATAAGAAGGGAGGTGAAAGGTAGGAAAGAAAATAAAATTTAGCGAAGCCTTAGTTGTGTTGCTGTTGAAAAAAACATTTAGAGACAAAAAATAAATTATTAATTTAAAAACTTTTATACGATGTTTACTAAAACAAAAAGAAGATTACTTTCAGGGCTTTTTGCATCAGCCCTCCTGATAGCTGCCGGAACAGGAGCTATGGAAAGCAAAAAAAGTGATGTAATATTGAGTGATTTGGCGATGACTAATGTGGAGGCGTTGGCGAAGAATGAGAATCCTGGATCAAGTTGGGATTGTGATCCATCTGATACTATTGTATGTTACTGGGACAGTAGCAATAAAAGACATTATGGATTATTCAAGTGGCTATAAATATTGCATTTTATGGATGTGTCGCTTTTGACACATCCGTTTTATCATATTAAAACAACATAGAATATGAATAATATTTTTTTTATTTTCCTGCTTGTATGTCTGACTATTTCTTGTAAAAGAGATGAATCGGCAACCGATCTATTTCCTAATTCTATTAAATTATATCATGAAAAAATCTTTGAAAACGATGAGTCAGTCTTTCGTAATGGAGAAATGATATATTTCAATATAGATAGTTCTTTAATCATTCAGAGTTTTAAAAGTGACTCCTTGTTAATTAAAATAAACTTGAAAGATAAAAGAATATCACACTTTATCCCTTTCGGTAATGGACCCGATGAATTTGTTGATATTCAATTAGCACAACAAAGTTCAGACAGCACTCTTATTTTTATGGATATAAATTCGTCACAATTATTGCAGTTAAATATTGTTACGGGGGTAATTGATAAAGGTCTTGTATATGATAATAGTAAGTGTTTAAGAATGGTTAAATTAAATGAGCATTATTTTTCAACAGGTGTCTTTGAAGAAGGAATGTTTGGTATATGGGATAGCAGTAATTTTATTAATTATGCGATAGATTACCCTAAGGATAATGTAAGTAATAAAAACAAAGCCTCTAAAGGGTTAGCTTATCAAGGCAAGTTGCTAGTAAATGAGGGTCTCAACCGATTATTTTTCTGTTCATCCCTATTTTCTTACTTTGAATTATTTGAAATTAGTTCAGGTGATATCAATATTAACTCAATTAAGAAGAGCTATATTGGAGAATATAACTATGCTCCTTCTTATGATAAGAATATAATATTTGCGCATCCTTACGAGTCTAATCGGGAAGGCTACTTAGACGCAGTTGCAACTAAAGATAGAATTTACTTACTTTATTCTGGAAGGACAATTGAAGATGTTGGGATTGAAAACCGTGAAAAAACAAGATTGGCTAATCATATTTTAGTATATGATTGGAATGGAATTCCGTTATCAAAATATGAAACAGATATAGATTTAAAGAATATATGCATCAATAGTGCGGGAAATATAATTTATGGTGTATCGCACATCCCCGATCCAGAAGTAGTCTTCTTTAAAATTGACGAAAGCTAATATAGATGTCAAGTCTTATGATTTTTGGGATGGATTCTTTGAGAATATTAAAACCAAGAAGGTAACACAAGGAATGCTTGTTGTTGAAAAAGACTTTATTGAAAACTTATTTCAACCTTTGTGATATACGCAAGTTGATGTAATATATGCCATGTCATAATATTGCTATTGGCATGTTGCTACCTCATTATCGGATACGATACCTTAAAAAGAACAAGTTAGGCAACTGAGCCAATCAATCAGGTCATCAAAGATGAATTAAAGATCATCGGATAACCCTGTAACTGAGAATGTCATTTTGTATGAAATGTCTTGTCCGGATATTTTGTTCTTAACATGCAAGTGTCTATATTTGTACCTATAAGACTGTAAAGCACGAAAAATTAATCATCCAGGATGAAGAAAGAATCCAATATGAGTCGCCTCTATGTTATCATACCGCTCTACCTGTTGTTCGTGACATGCAACAACAGTGCACATTACACCGAAGTACTCGATGATGCAGCTAGATTATCCGATTCCATCCCTTCATTGGCACTGATGAAATTGGAGAAAGTCAAAAACATGAAACGATTGAATACGGCTGAACAAGCGCAATATAACCTGACTCTCATAAAAAGTATGTTCAGCTCAGGCAACCGCTTGTCCTCCGACTCCATCATCCTTGACATCACACAATATTACCGTGAGCAAAACGATTCCGTCCACCTACATCAAAGTTTGTACTATCACGGATTATATCACTACCGCAATAGCACACATGACTCTGCCATCGCTTATTTCAATAAGGCTATAGATGCTGTTCCAAAAGGAGGTGAAAACAACTTGAAGGCTGGTTATAAACGAATGGCTGGCTATTCTCACCTGTATCTGGGAGATGCACCGGCAGCGGTGAAAACCCAAGAAGAAGCATTGCAATATGCCCTTGTCTCAAACGACTCGCTGTCCGTTGTCCATTCACTGTTAGGACTTGCTGATGCCTATAGATATAACAAAGAAATGGAGCAGTCGATGGAAGCCTATATAGAAGCGCTCAACTGGGCAAAGGAGAAGAATGATTACGATATGGAAGCGAGCATCCTCAATATTATTTCTGGTATCCATGAATCAAATGGTCAAATTGCAGAAGCTTTGCACTACAAGAACCGCTCGCAAAAAGTAAGACGTAGTCGCAAAGATGTGCCAGCTGTCAATCTATATAGGGCAATTTTGTTTGACAAACAAAACATGACCGATTCGGCGCAACACTACGCACAGTTATCCATCAAAGGAGATGACCAGTATGTAGCAGATCTGGCTTACATTTTTCTGAGTTCGGCAGAAGCAAGGCAAGGCAGGCATGAAACGGCACTAAACCTGTCGAAAAATAGCGAAGAGATATTCAGCCATTTCCTGACGGGAATACGTTCTACGGAGATACAGCAAAAATATGAGCAACAGAAATTAGAGAATGAGAACAATCAGCTGAAGATAAAACAGAGAGAACATCAGTTTTATTTAATAATGGCCATTTTTCTGCTGGTGTTGATGATGATTGCAATCTATACAATTCGTATGAACAATAAGCGCAAGAATGAAAAAATTGCTCACAAAAACATGATGCTACAATTGGAACACGAGAATCTGTTGCTGAAACAGCAGCAGGAAATAAGTGTTTTGCGCGAAAAAGAAGCGGCACTCAGGGAATCGCTGTTCAAAAAAATCAACTTCTTTCACAAACTGTCCTCATTAAGCCGAGAAGAAAATGAGAACCACAACCAACGGGCCAAGATAAAGATTACTTCCGGCGATTGGCAGGAATTGATAAACGGCATACGGGATGCCTATCCACAATTCCTCACAAAACTAAAACAGCTTGCTCCCGGACTTTCTGATGACGACGTGCGTTTCTGCTGCCTGCTCAAGATAAACGTGAATATGCAGGATCTTTCAAATATCTACTGTGTTTCAAAGGCGGCTATCACGAAACGAAAATACAGAATCAAAACCGAAAAGTTCCGTATAGACGATAAATCCCTTAACTTGGATGCTGTTTTGCAGCAGATAAACTGAATATGAATACATTTGTCCACTTGTGAATTTTGATGCTTGGGCGCAATGTGTTTATTATAAAGTGATTGCAGTTGTTTTGAAATATATTTTTGTCCGCCTCTTTTTTGCTTCACATACATTCATAACCTCTATCTTTGCCTCCATAAACCATTTAAAGCGAATGAAATGAGGTGCAATCTATTTTTTTACCACAGGGCAATACTTATTATCTCCATCGCATTATTGGGAGCATGCAGCAAGCAAGCCAAGACAAGCGTACTCGACAATCTGGGTGTGGTGGCTGAAAGAAAAACAGTGAGCAACTCCGAGCTGATATCGTGCGACATCACCAAACTGAGGGACACCGTGGATATCCCTCTGAGCTATTTTATTGAAGATCTGCAGATGGTGAAGCTTGACAACAGGGATGAAGCATTGGTGGGTTTGAGTTTGGCAACTGTAACCGATAAGCATATTCTTGTTCGCAACAACCGCCAAAATCCTTTCAAACTGTTCAATTTAAAAGGAGAGTTCCTTACAACCATCGGCAGCTACGGGCAGGGACCCAGTGAGTATCTTAATGTGTATGACGAATGGCTGGACGAAGCATCTGAACAGATATTTATACTGCCCTGGACAAGCAGCAGGATACTCCGGTTCGACCTGCAAAACAATGCGCTAGAACCAATTCCCCTCAGATACAGGGTGCCAAAGGGAAAATTCTTTGCAGATACAAAAGCATCCACCGTGTCATTGTTTGTCTTGCCGTTTGCAGGCAGTAATCCAGTTGTTGCCTGGACTCAGGACTTTGAGGGAAACATGATCGACTCCATTCCATCGGAACACTTCTCCGTACCGTTTGATTACAGCAACGAGGTTTTCTCGAACAGGAACACAAACCAGTTCGACTGCTTTCTGTTTACCTTTTTCGATCAGCGTCCCGACAGCCTTTACCACTATAATATTTCAGGAAACGATCTCGAACCCAAATTCACACTCGACTTTAAAGATCGAAAATGGAAAATACACTCCTATCTGGAACTTCCGCTGCACTTCATGGGTGATGTAACCGTCGAAAAGAAGCTGTCCGACAATATGTCTGTCACCGAACAGCCATCAAACTTCATCATCGACAAGAAAACATTGAAAGGCGGATTCTACAGGTTGTACAATGATTTTTTAGGAAACATGCCCATCGAATGGCCTTCGTTCCACAATGGGTATTATGTGTGGAACGTGGAGCCGGCCACATTGGCAGAAAGCCTATCCAAACAATTGGATGAAGGCAGCTATATCACTGATAAGGAACGTAAAAGGCTGACCAACCTCCTTAATTCTATTGATGAGAATGAAAACAATTATGTTTTTTATGGGAAGTTGCGACAATAGAGGCGTGGCTTTATGATGATTGAGATATATAAATAAGAGACACTCAAGATATGAAGAAAGAAGAAGATATAGAATTGTTACAAAGGATAGCGAATCACCTTATTATTAACAGTAGCTTTTTAGATAACCTCGGGTTATTTCATGGTAAGATGGGAATTGTGATTTTCTTTTATCATTATTCACGCTACACACGGAATCCTATGTATGATGAGTTTGCCGGAGAATTACTGGATGAGATTTTTGAAGAAATTCACGATAAGCTACCGATTGATTTTGAGAATGGCTATTTAGGAATCGGCTGGGGAATTGAGTATTTAGCTGAACAGAAATTTATTGATGGAAATACAAATGATATTCTTGAAGATATTGATAAAAAGATTATGGAACGTGATGTTAGAAGAATTACAGATATGTCATTGAGTGCTGGGTTGGAAGGGATATTGCACTATATTCTTTCACGAATACAAAACAATAACGATATAAATAATGTGTTCGATAAGCAGTTTACAGCCGATTTAGAAGAGTTAGCCAGTAACATTGATGAAATATTTTTATCAGAATCTCTGACAAGTCTTTTGAATAATTACTTACTATGGATAACGTTCGGACAATTGGATTACAGTCCTTGAAACTGTATTACAGGTTTTTATAGTAAAGAGGCATTGGGGAATGACAAAGTATATGAGTGGAAGTTAGGGCTACTGGATGGTTGTGCTGGAACTGGATTAAAGTGCATGGATTTATGAAACGAAATATATACATGATTAATGAAGAAGGGGTTGCAGCAATGTATGGAATCGGAACCTTTATTGAAAATCTAAGAAGATGCTTTGATGATTCAGCATATAATATAATTGTAATAAACCTTAACTCTAAAATTGACGAAGTAAGTTTATATTCCAATGAGATTATTAGTACAATAGATATACCTAGTACAAAATATTCTTCACAAAAAGAAAAGAGCATCTATTATGAAAAAATAATTTTCCTATTAAGACATTTAATTCCTTATTACGACAGAGAAAATGTATTCTTTTTCAACTATCATTGTAATGGATCAATGATTCCTTTGTTAAAAAAGTATTATCGGAATTCACAAATGATATTTATTATTCATTATTTGAATTGGACTTTAGAAATACAGGGTAATACATCTTTTTTCAAATCTATAATCAACCAGGAGGAAGATAACTTAAAAACAGAAGGAGAAAGGAAAATATATAGACAATTCCAGGAAAATTTGATCGTTTTTAATCAAGCGGATAAGATAATTTGTTTGTCTAAATATACTAGACAGTTATTGTTGGACCAGTACAGTATTCTAAATGAAAAAGTTTGTTTAATATATAATGGGCTTCAGGATAACCCAATATCTCTAAATGCGGAAGAAAAGATAAATTTGAGAAAGAGCTTATATTTTACTGAAGATGAGAAAATAATCCTGTATGTTGGACGATTAGATAAGTATAAAGGTGGTATTGAATTAATTGAAGCATTCCGTACTCTATTAAATGACAACATCAATTGTAGATTAATTATCGTTGGAAGTGGCGATGATAGTGTATATTTTCAACAAACTGAAAATATATGGTCAAAAGTAATATTTACAGGAAGAATTGAAAAAGATTTGGTTTGCAAATTCTATCAAATTGCAGATGTAGGAGTTCTCCCTTCTTTTTCGGAGCAATGTAGTTATGTCGCAATAGAAATGATGATGCATGGGCTGCCAATTGTAGGAACAGATTCAACAGGATTGTCAGAGATGATATTGAATGGGATTAATGGATATAAAGCAAATCTGACAGAAAGTGAAGATAATGTCATATTATATAGTTCAGAATTAAGTGAATTAATAAAAAAAATAATCAATGATCCCAAACATAAAAAACATTTGTCTCGAGGTTCCAGAAATCAGTATCTTTCAAAATATACTTTTGATTTAATGAAAAAACAATATAATAACATTTTGAGGAAATAAGCCATCCTTTTAATCTATTCATAAAACAGTGTTTTAAAATATTTGCCGGCTACAAATTAGCAAACTTATCCAATAGAATCATACGAGTGATTCAAACTTAAATGTAGAAATTCAAATTATGTGAAATTAAAAGACAAATCATTATGAAAGAATTAAAAAAATTAAAATTAAATCAATTACGCGAAGCGGATTTGAGTTCAAGAGAGATGTCGCAATTAAAAGGTGGACAATGCTGCGGTTGTGGTTGTTATGGACCATCATCCACAATTGACAATCAAAATGCAAATGCTGCAAATGGTTATGGTTCAGTAGGCGGAAGCACATATTGCTGGTGCTGGAATGGCAGTAGCTGGGATCAAGTAAGTACGAAGTAAATTCAATTTTAAGTTTGCCTTATATAAAGCTATAAGGCAAACTTTTATGCAATATTAATAATTTACAAAATATGAGAACAAACAGCCTAATTATTCTCGTTGTCTTATTGTTTTCTACTCTATCTTGCAGCAACAATAAAAGAGGGCAAATTGCGAAACAAGAATCGTCAGCAAACATAAAATCCATCTTTGTTATTGACTTGGAAAAAGCCATTGAAAAGACTAAAAAACCGATGAATTTGAGCGATTTTGTGGAAGATATCGAATATATCCGTCCCGAGTATCCAGCAACTTTGGTTGATTTTATTTTTGGTATATCAGTCAATGATGATTACTTGTTATTAGAAGTTAAGAATCGGTTATTATGTTATACTCGTGAAGGAAAATTTATCCGTGAAATCGGTCGCATAGGACAAGGTCCCAAAGAACATTTGGGTATACGCTCCCATGCGTTATACAATAATCTTGTTATTATTAATAGCAACTACAATCGCAAAGTTTTGTGGTACAACACTAATGGAGATTATTTAAAACAAACACCGGTATCAGATAATGTTAATAAAATAAATCTTTTGGATACAAACAGAATTGGCATCCACTTGCATCACGGTGTATCTATTGATAAACCAGATATTTTCGTTACCGGCATTATCGACAAAAACGGCGACACCATTCAGTTGAAAAAGGATGAGCCGTACTATCCGAAAGGAATGGCACCAAGCCCCTCTATATGGAGCTATAGCGATACTGTTCGTGTATTAACATGTATAAACGACACCGTTTACTCTGTTACAAGGAATGAAATTTTGCCGGCATATTTCGTAAAATTCGGGAAATATAAAGTTACTCAGGGAGCTTTTGAAGATGTGCGGTTATTGCAGGATGAACGGAGTAAATATATTCAATCCCTTTCTTTTTGCGAAACATCTCGTTATGTACTCATCATGTTTCAATACGATAATAAACGCTGGGTTGCAGTGTATGATAAACGAACAACAGAAATTTCAGCTTGGAGTATAAAGCCGGAAATTGTTAATAAATATGGCTTACTTAAAGGCGGTGGGTGGATAAACGACATAGATGGTGGAGTTGCTCCAACCTATTTTAATTCTGTTTCTAACAATTACTTTGCAATAAATGTACAACCAGAAGACTTAAAAGCTCTATTTATAGAGAATAAAAAATATATCAGTGATAAGTATCCCGATAAACAGCAGAATTTAGACAAGCTTATCCACTCTTTGAACGATGATGAAAATCCAATTATAATACTTTATAAACTAAAAAAATAGCAACTGGATGAAAGAATTATTCCCTTTTCAATTACAAAACAAGAATACATATTTATTTGTCAACAAGCTTGATTTCAAGTATGTCATGCTTGCGCATCCGGAGATGATAAGATATCTTTTTGAAAATGACTCAAAAGACACTATTTCTACCGATGATGTGTTTGATAAGATTTGCTATAAAAGAAAAGCAGCATATCTAAAATCAAAATTACCCGATGAAGATCATTCATTCTCGGGAAGAATACATCCTAAACAAGTAGAAGATACTTTTCTGAATATCAATCAAATAGTATTTGAAGTTACTGATGGATGTAATTTGAATTGTAAATATTGTGGATACGGAGATTTGTATGGGAATTATGATACGAGGAAAAGTAATTTTTTGAAGATAGAAGATATCGCCCCGTTATTTTCTTTTCTTGATCAGTTTCAACAAAAAAAGAATAAATCGATAGACGATACTGTTTATATCAGCTTTTATGGCGGTGAGCCGTTACTGAATATGCAATTTATCAAGGATGTTATTTCATATATACGTAACCACAGAAAAGATGAACATGAGTATGAGTTCAGTATGACAACTAATGCTGTTTTGCTACATAAACATATGGATTATTTAGCGACCAATAAGGTTCATTTGCTTATAAGTTTAGATGGCGATGAAAAAAACAATTCATATAGAGTAACTAAAAATGGAGTAAATTCTTTCCGAAATATAATCCAGAATGTTGATTTATTACAAGATAAATATCCCGAATACTTTAATAATTTTGTAAACTTTAATGCCGTACTACATAATCGCAATTCTGTGGAAAATATCTATAATTATATTTATACTCGGTACAAAAAAATATCAAGAATTGGAGAACTTAACAATACAGGAATTTTACCGGAGAAAAGAAATGAATTTGAAGAAATGTATCGAAATACTTCCGAAAGTTTATATAGTTCTGAGAATTATACGAAATTAGAGCACGAACTTTTTACATTGGTGCCTTCATATTATAATGCATGTAATTTTTTGCATACTTATAATATAGGGGTAATAAAGACATATAATGAGTTTTTTGTAAATCATAAAAAAGAAAATTTTATTCCAACCGGAACCTGCATGCCATTTTCAAAAAAAATTTTTGTAACAGTCAATGGAAAATTACTTCCCTGTGAGCGGATTGGTCATAATTACGCATTAGGACAATTATCTAAAACAGGACTTAATATTGATTTTGAGAAAATCGCATCAAAATACAACTCCTATTACGATAAACTAAATAAACAATGCTCTAGATGTCATCAATTAGGCACCTGTTATCAATGCATATTTAACATTGACGATATGGATAATAATCCTGTTTGTCATGGTTTTATGAATGGAAAAAACTTTGTGAGTTTTTTGGCAACTAATATGTCTTTTTTTGAGTCTCATCCACTTGATTACTATCGAATGATGGAAGAGGTAGTTTTAAAATAATTTTCGCAATGAATATAGATATTAATCAAAATTATTGGCTTACTATTGAGCCCTATGTGTATATCAATTTCTCTCAATCTTCAGTTCTCTTATATAACACATTAGATGCTGAACACATTGAGTCTTCGAGTTCGACAATAGTGCAATTAGTACAAAAAATAACAGAGAAGGAAAACTGTGGAGTGAGCCAATTAACAAATCAAGAACTTGAAAATAAAGAAATAAAAAACTTTGTGATAAATATCCGTGAAAAGTTTATTGGAGACATCCTTCCGATAGGATTATCTGAAAATAAACCTATTCAACTTACCCCATTTCTAAATTTCCAACAAGATAAGACGAGATTAAATCTACAAGCCAATATTTCAATTGGAGATAATATATTGAGTTATCTTCATGAAGTTAATTTTATTTTA
>CAYFTB010000070.1:0-11990 GCA_964345875.1 uncultured Proteiniphilum sp. | reverse complement strand
TTTTAGTTTGCTGATGTTTCTTTACTAATTCTATATAGCTACTTTAATCATAACGGGATAGTGATCCGATGGGAAATGTCCATATTGTATGTCATTTAGAACTCCATATTTTAAAACCCTGATTCCTTCACTGGTCCAGATGTAATCAATTCGTGAGGCTGGATTATTGCTAACTCTGAAGCTGTTAAATGTTCCTTCTGTTCCATAAGGTTTTTGCTCACTTACTAGATATGAATCATTAAGTCGACCATCATTATATATAATTTGAATAGGCTCAGAGTCGGGACTAGCATTAAAATCTCCAGTGCAGAATACAGGTTTATTACCAGCAATCTCTTCTACTTTTTTCAGAAGTAATAATGAAGAGTTCTTACGAGCTACGGCTCCCTCATGGTCATAATGAGAATTAAAGATAAAAAAATCTTTACCAGACTCTTTGTCTTTGAGGTGTGCCCATGAACATATTCTGTTGCAACATGTAGCATCCCATCCTTTTCCTGGCACTTCAGAGTTTTCAGCATACCAAAAGTCTCCATTGTCAAGAACTTCGAATCTCTCTTTTTTGTAAAATATTGCCGAGTGCTCCCCTTTGTCTTTTCCGTCATCTCTTCCGCCTCCAACATAAGAATATTCACTAAGCTCTAGTATGCCATCAAGTTGATGCTTGAATCCTTCCTGAGTTCCAAAGATGTCAAAGTCATGAAATTGGATTAATCCCTTTATCATGTCTTTTCTTTTACTCCATGGGTCGAGACTGTCAATAGGTGTATCCATTCTGATATTGTAGGATGCAACATTGAGATAAAGATTTTTTGTACTTGATTTTACACAACCTGATAGAATAACTACAACTATCAAAGATAATAGGAAAGTAAATTGTTTCATTTAATATTAATTTATAGTTTTTAATAGCTACAAATTTAATATTATTTGATTTAAAGACATAATGTTACTCGGTTATATTCTAAAATATTTTGGATTGCTAAAAACTGTTTTAATGATATTTGAAAGTTTTTTGGATCGAAATATACTATTTCGTAGCTATTTTAAGGTGCAATGCTGGTCGAACTCAGGTTGATTACATTTTTTATGATGAAATATCATTTAGACTACACCTGTTATTGATTAATTGTTATCTTTGCCAAAGAGAACATAATTTAAGCTCTATGATAGTACCTTATAAAATGCTGAATGTCATATCACAGAATCTCTAAATAATGCAAATAAGGAAAAATTTCATCAATTAATTCTTTTATGAGCTATTAAAATATTAATTTTGCAAGCTGAAACTCAATTCTCATTAATGTTATGGGATTGTTCCTAAACGAAATTTACTTATTCAAATAAGCAGAAAAATAAATTTTAAAACAATAATTTTATGAGTTGGTTAATTAATTCTTCTATTGGACGAAAAATGGTCATGAGTATATCAGGGCTGTTTCTAGTTTTATTCCTGTTATTTCACAGTCTGATGAATATCGTTGTACTGATTTCAGCAAAAGGATATGATATGATTGTGAGTTTCTTAGGGGCGAATTGGTATGCCTTAATTGCAACGGCTATTCTTGCACTAGGCTTTATCATTCACATTATTTATGCTACTATTTTGACCTTGCAAAATATGAAAGCACGTGGTCCAAGTAGATATTCTGTTGCAAAACCTCAGAGAACTGTTTCGTGGGCTTCCAAAAATATGTTCGTTTTGGGTGTAATCATTCTTGGCTTCTTGCTGTTACATTTATATCACTTCTGGTATAAAATGCAACTTGTAGAAGTTATGCATATGCTAAACGTTGATTTTGGCAATATTGAAAATGCTACACGTGGTGTATTTTGGATTGAAATGTTATTTAAAAATCCTATATATAGTGCTCTATACCTAGTATGGTTGGTAGCTATTTGGTTCCATCTTACTCATGGCTTTTGGAGTGCAATGCACACATTGGGTTGGAGTAATCAAATATGGTTGCCACGTTTGAAAAAGATCTCTTATGCTATTGCTACAATAATTTGTGCGTTGTTTGCTGCAATACCAGTTGCATATCTTTTAGGATTTAGTAATGCTGCATACATTGGCTTATAGAATCAACGGTTTCAATAACATTTGAAAAAACATTTAATGATTATGACTAATTTACAAAAAGAAAATATACTACAGATTGACGCTAAAATCCCAGAAGGACAATTGGCTGATAAGTGGATAAACTATAAGGCCAAACAAAAGCTTATTAATCCTGCCAACAAGCGTCGTCTTGATATTATTGTGGTAGGAACTGGATTGGCTGGAGCTTCGGCGGCAGCTTCATTGGGCGAACTTGGATTTAATGTTTTGAGTTTTACAATTCAAGATTCTCCTCGTCGTGCTCACTCTATTGCTGCTCAAGGTGGTATTAACGCAGCCAAAAACTATCAAAATGATGGTGACTCAGTTTACCGTCTATTTAATGATACTATTAAAGGAGGGGACTATCGTGCTCGTGAGGCTAATGTATATCGTATGGCTGAGGTTTCTAACAATATTATCGACCAATGCGTAGCTCAAGGTGTACCTTTTGCTCGTGAATATGGTGGTTTATTGGATAACCGTTCATTTGGAGGTGCACAAGTTTCGCGTACTTTCTATGCACGAGGACAAACTGGTCAACAGTTGCTTCTAGGTGCTTACAGTGCTTTGAGTCGTGCCGTTCACAAAAATCAAGTGAAACTACATACACGTTATGAAATGGTTGACCTTGTGTTGATTGAAGGTAAAGCTCGTGGTATCATTGCACGTAATATCGTTACAGGTGAACTTGAGCGTTTTGCTGCTCACGCCGTTGTTGTAGCAACAGGTGGATACGGGAATACTTTCTTCCTTTCAACTAATGCAATGGAGTGTAATGGTTCTGCTGCTTGGCAATGTTACAAGAAAGGTGCTATGTTTGGAAACCCATGTATGGCTCAAATTCACCCAACTTGTATCCCTGTTCATGGTGAGCAACAATCAAAACTTACTTTGATGTCTGAGTCACTACGTAATGATGGACGTATATGGGTTCCAAAGAAAAAAGAGGATGCTGAAGCTATCAGAGCTGGAAAGTTAAAGCCAACTCAGATTAAAGAAGAGGATAGAGATTATTACTTAGAGCGTCGTTATCCTGCATTCGGTAATCTTGTACCTCGTGACGTTGCTTCACGTGCTGCAAAAGAGCGTTGTGATGCTGGATTTGGTGTAGGTACTACTGGTCTTGCTGTATATCTTGACTTTGCAGATGCAATTAATCGTTTAGGAAAAAACGTGGTTGAGGCTCGTTACGGAAACTTATTCCAAATGTATGAAAAGATTGTAAACGACAATCCTTACGAAACTCCTATGATGATTTATCCTGCTATTCACTACACAATGGGTGGTCTGTGGGTTAACTACGAACTAATGACTTCAATCCCAAGTTTATTTGCTATTGGTGAAGCAAACTTTTCTGATCACGGTGCTAACCGTCTAGGTGCTTCTGCTTTGATGCAAGGTTTGGCTGATGGATATTTTATTCTTCCTTATACTATTCAGAGCTATTTGTCAGATCAGATTAATGTTCCAAGATTCTCTACAGATGCTCCAGAGTTTGACGAAGCTGAGAAAGCAATAAAAGATAGAATTAATCGTTTGATGAATATTAAAGGTGAGCACTCTGTTGACTCAATCCATAAAAAACTAGGTCGTGTGATGTGGGATTTTGTTGGTATGGGAAGAGATGCTGAAGGTTTGAGAAATGCTATCGGACTTCTTAAAGAAGTTAAGAAAGATTTCTGGACAAATGTTCGTATCCCAGGAAGTGGTGATGATTTGAACGTTGAGCTAGAGAAAGCATTACGTCTCGCTGACTTTATTGAAATAGGCGAATTAATGGCTCATGATGCACTTGATAGAGAAGAGTCATGTGGTGGTCACTTCCGCTTAGAACACCAAACTGAAGAGGGAGAAACATTGCGTAATGATGAAGAGTTCTCATATGTTTCGTGCTGGCAATATCAAGGAGAGGACAACGATCCTGTTTTATACAAGGAGCCTCTTATTTATGAGTTTGTTGAAAGAGAACAACGTAATTATAAGTCGTAATTTTAAAACTGTATCATCCTATGGATAAAAATATAAATATTAAAGTAAAAGTTTGGCGTCAGAGAGGACCCAAAACAAAAGGACGCTTCGAGACATATAATCTAAAAGATATTTCTCAGGGTAGTTCTTTCCTTGAAATGTTGGATATCCTCAACGAACAACTAATCAATAAGGGCGAAGAACCTATTGTTTTCGACCATGACTGTCGTGAGGGTATTTGTGGAATGTGTAGCTTATATATAAATGGACATCCACATGGTCCAGATGAAGATATTACAACATGTCAGCTTCATATGCGTTCGTTCAACGAGGGTGACACTATCACAGTTGAACCATGGCGCTCGGCAGGATTCCCTGTTATAAGAGACTTGATGGTTGACCGTACTGCCTTTGATAAAATTATTCAGGCAGGTGGTTATGTATCAGTGAATACTGGTGGTGTACCTGATGGTAATTCTATTCCAATTCCTAAAGCTGATGCTGATGAGGCAATGGATGCTGCTTCGTGTATTGGATGTGGTGCTTGCGTTGCAACATGTAAGAATGGTTCGGCAATGCTGTTTGTTTCTGCAAAAGTTAGCCAATTGGCATTGTTGCCACAAGGTAAAGTGGAAGCTGCAAAACGTGCTAAAGCAATGGTCGCAAAAATGGACGAACTTGGTTTTGGGAACTGTACAAATACAGGAGCTTGTGAGCAAGAATGTCCAAAGAACATTTCTATTACTCATATTGCACGTATGAACAGAGAATTCCTAAAGGCAAAGTTTAAGGACTAATTTAAGCCTTTTAGCAATATAAAATTAAGGCACCCATCTAGTTTTATAGATTGGGTGCTTTTTCCTTTTAACATATTTAACACCCAACTCATTAACTTTTTTCTCTTTAGATTGTCTTAAATAGTATAGTTTTAAAATTAAAAACAATATATGATTATGAACAGAAAGAAAATTATTTTAGTTCTTACTATAGTTTTTGGAACTATACTTAGTATGCCATCATTTTCTCAAATCAGATTTGGGGTTAAGGCTGGGGTTGATTTAGACAATGCAACCTTCAATAGTAATATTTTAAACGTTAAAAATCTAACATCTTACCAAATCGGACCATCCATTGAGATGATGTTGCCAATGCCTAAAGTTGATTTTGGTATTGATGTCTCTTTATTGTATTCCGACAATCGAATGACAGTAGAGAACCTAGTTGAGGGTGGGGAAACGAAAGATATATCTAACCGATATCTTATGCTTCCTCTTAATGCTAAACTTAAACTTGATTTAGTTTCTGATGTGCTTAAGATTTATGGACTAGCCGGCCCTTATGCAGGTTATCTGATATCAGGTGATAAGGTTGATTTTTCACAAATTGGAGATGATATTAAGGCAAAAACATTTGAAGGAGGATTGAATTTTGGTCTTGGTATCGAGCTTATTAATATGATTCAGGTAGGCGTGAACTATAAGGTGAAATTAACTGATAATTATTCACTAGAAGAGCCTGATTGGAATGATCCACTAAATGGAAAGTCTCAGACTTGGAGTCTTTCTGCATCAATTTATTTTTAAGTAGTTGTTATGTTTTTTGCTGATGTAGTAGTTCCTTTACCTTTGGATAATTTCTATACCTATTCAATACCAGAAGCTCTTGTTGGTAAAATTGATGTTGGGTATAGAGTAATAGTTCCATTTGGTATAAGGAAGTACTACACAGCTATTGTTTTGAGAATACATGAAAATGCACCTACAGATTTCCATGTTAGGGGAATAGAATACGCTATAGATAGTTTTCCTTTTGTTAATTCTCTTCAGTTGAAGTTGTGGGAGTGGATCTCATTTTATTATATATGTTCGTTGGGTGAGGTTTATGTTGCAGCTATTCCTGCGAAACATAGACTCGAAAGTGAATCACTTCTTTGTACTAATAATCAAAACCTAGAAGAACTCGACAATCTTACAGCAAAAGAGCATAATATTGTTATGTATCTTCAAGATAAAGGTAAACAAAAGCTATCTAAAGTATCTAAAGACTTAGAAATAAATGATATTTTGCCCTTTGCTCACTCTTTAGTTTTTAAAGGAGTGATAAAAATAGAAGAGGAAGTTATAGAGAGATACAAACCAAAACTTAAGACATTTTTTAAACTTAATGATGAAATTGATAATGCTGAAAGTATTATAGGAAAATCCCAAAAACAATTAGGACTATACAATACATTAAAGTCAGAAGCAGCTGCCGATAAAAATAAATCTTTCGTCAAGAAGGATATCGAAAAGACTTATGGTTTCTCATATGCCGTGCTAAAAGCTTTGGTAGATAAGAGGATTATTATTCAATATTCGGTTGAAGTAAGCAGAATAGTTGATAGCTCAGCAATTTCAAAAGAACCATACAAGCTGAACGAATATCAACAAACAGCATTTGATAGCATTAATTCTATGTTTGTTAATTCAAATGTGTGTCTCCTCCATGGTGTTACTTCCAGTGGTAAGACTGAAATATACATTCATTTAATTCAGGAACAGCTGAAACAGCAAAAACAGGTTTTGTTTTTAGTCCCAGAAATAGCACTTACTACACAGCTAACATATCGTCTGCGTGCAGTGTTTGGTGATAAGTTGGGCGTATATCATTCCAAAATTAATGACAATGAGCGGGCGGAAGCTTGGCTTAAAATGTTGTCAGATACTCCTTTTGAAATTATTATTGGAGTTAGGTCTTCAGTTTTCCTCCCGTTTACTCGATTAGGATTAGTCATTGTTGATGAGGAACATGAGGTTGGGTACAAGCAGATGGATCCTGCACCTCGTTATCATGCCCGTGATGTGGCTGTTGTTATGGCAAATGATTTTGGTGCTAAGGTGTTGCTTGGTTCTGCAACCCCTTCGTTGGAGACATACCATAATGCGATTAGTGGTAAATATGGTTTAGTATCACTTCTTCATCGATTTGAGGATATACAATTGCCTAATATTGAGCTGGAAAACACAAAAGAGCTCCGCCGAAAAAAGATTATGAAAGCAGTACTCACCCCCTCGTTAATTAATGCAATTAATGAGGCTTTAGAGAAAAAAGAGCAAGTTATATTATTTAGAAATAGAAGGGGTTTTGCACCAGTGTTGGAGTGTAAGTTCTGTGGTTGGTCGCCAAAATGCAAGCATTGTGATGTTTCTCTTACTTATCATAAAAACCAACACAAGCTTAAGTGTCATTATTGTAATAGTACATACAGTATTGTAACTCATTGTCCTTCTTGCAATGAGGAGAGTGTTGAGCAGTTGGGTATGGGAACAGAAAAACTTGAAGAGGAGGTATCATCACTTTTTCCCGATGCAGTTGTAGAAAGAATCGATGCCGATACAACGTCCACCAGAAACAGTTATGAAAATATAATAACTAATTTTCAGGATGGAAGCACAGATATATTAGTTGGTACTCAAATGTTATCTAAAGGTCTTGACTTTGACAATGTAAGTCTGGTTGGTATTATCTCTGCTGATGGGTTACTTAATCATCCCGACTTCAGATCTCATGAGCGAGGATTTCAACTAATGCTACAAGCTGCTGGTCGTGCTGGAAGAAAAAACAAGCAGGGTAGGGTTATAGTTCAGGCAGCGGATCCTGATATGAGCTTGTTTAAATTTGTAAAGGCAAATGACTATATCGGATATTATAATAATCAGCTTGCTGAGCGTAAACTGTTTAGATATCCTCCTTTTACTCGTCTTATATCTATTATTTTCAGACATATGGATGAAAGTAAAGTTAACGCTGGCGCGTCATTTTTTACCCAGGGACTGAGGAGTTTTTTGGGTGCAATGGTTCTTGGTCCTAATAAACCTGTTATCAGCTATATAAAAAGAAAACACCACCGGGAAATATTGCTGAAGATTGACAATACTGTGTCTTATATCAAGGTTAGGGAATATATTGCTTTGGTGGAAGATGAGTTTCGTCAGCATCAGAATTATAGATATATCGAAATCAGCTATGACGTGGATGTTGTTTAGCTAGGTTAGTCAACTAGTTTAACAAGTGACAACTCGTCATCATTTTTTAATTCTATTACTCCTTTATCTATTTGAAATCTCAACACCTTGATTATTTTTTCTGAATCATATTCTGAGATTGAATCCACAAGAGAATTTAGTCTCTGAGGTGATTTGTTTTTTAGTAAATCATTTATAACATTTGCTATTACTGAAAATTCATAATTGGATATACCAATTTTATTTCTTTGTAAACAAACATCACATTTGCCACAATCTTTTGGTTTCTTCTCATTAAAATAAGATAGAAGCATTCTGCTTCTGCAAAATTGCTTGTTATCAGCGTAGTCAATCATCGACATTACTCTCTTTTCGAATCTCTCCTTTCTATTCTCATATACCAATTTGGGGATTGATACAAATTGAATATCTTCTCTTGTTGTTGTGAATACAATATATGGAGTCTTCTTCTGAGGTATGTAATGTATATATTTTAGCTTTGACAAATTAACAAGGGTCTGGTAAATATCATCCCGCGACAGACTTAGCCTTGTTGACAAAAATCCCTCGTCAATATAAGCATAGTCCGAAAAAATTCCAGTGTAGTTTCTTAGTATAGAATATAAAATGTCTGAGCTATTTTTTGACAGATTTAGGGAATAAAGTTCGTCCCGATATATCAATATTTTAAGATGCGAACGTACATCTATATCTTCAGTATACTCGATATATCCGGCAAGTTCTAAAATCTTTAGTGCATGATGAGTTTGTATGAAAGGCAACTTGTAGGGTACACAAAATTCGTGTAGATTAAAATCAAAAACTTTATTTAATCCTGCACCTACTGCTACCTGATAGTAGTTGCCAAGTGCATCATACACTCGTTTTATAAATTCACGCTTGGGAAATGAGTCTGATATTCTCTTTTTAAGTTTTGTAGAGTCTGATTTGGTATATAGTATTGTTGCGTAAGATTTGTTTCCGTCTCTTCCTGCACGTCCTGCTTCCTGATAATACTCTTCTAGAGAGTTGGGTAAATCCATGTGTATTACCAGTCTTACGTCAGGTTTGTCTATACCCATTCCGAAGGCGTTTGTTGAGACAATTATTCGGGTATCACCATTTTTCCATGCGTTTTGTTTCAAAGCTTTCTGTTCGTGCGACAGTCCTGCATGGAAAAAATCGGCAGATATGTTATTCTCTCTTAATGTCAGAGCTATATCTTTGGTCTGTGCCCTACTTCTGACATATACTATACCTGTTCCTGGCACAGAATTGACAATATGAATCAGTTCTGATATTTTATCCTCGGTGGTTCTGACCACGTATGAAAGATTTTCCCGCTCAAAACTGGTTCTGAAAACATTTTTTTCTTTAAAATGGAGCTTATCTTGTATGTCATCGGCAACTTCATTGGTGGCAGTAGCTGTAAGTGCAAGGACAGTTACATTAGGAAGTTTATCTCTTATCTCAGCAATTTTGAGATATGAGGGGCGGAAATCATAACCCCATTGCGATATACAATGTGATTCGTCCACTACAAGCAAGCAGACATTCATTGCCTGTAGCTTAACCAAAAATATATCTGTTGCTAGACGTTCAGGCGAGACATATAGAAATTTGAAATCACCAAAAATGCAATTATCAAGTGTTGTGATAATTTCACGTCTTGACATGCCAGAATAAACTGCCGCAGCCTTGATTCCTCTTGATTTCAGGTTGTCCACCTGATCTTTCATCAGTGCAATCAAGGGGGTTACAACGATACATATTCCCTCCATAGCCATCACCGGAACCTGAAAGGTGATAGATTTACCACCCCCAGTGGGCATAAGACCCAAAGTATCCCTGTTTTCCCAAACAGAATGAATTATCTGTTCTTGAAGCGGTCTGAAAGAATCGTAACCCCAATACTCTTTAAGAATGTCATGAAACATTGAAGATTGCATAGAGTCCTCCTAAATTATTTACACACGCACTATAATGGCTTCTTAATATCCTTTACCATCAATTGTGTATATGTATTCGCCCCATGTTTGTTCTCTTCTATGGTGTAGCAAACATTTATTGGTAGCTTTCTTTTAATTCTTTTGAAAAACTCATCAGAACTAAAAGCAATTCCTTGTATAGGTTTCCCAATTGAACTATCCACCAATTCTAGCTTTATATGATGAAACCCTCTTCCCACCAGCTTGCTACCGCCTGAGTCATATACATTTTCGGTAACAAATAGCGGATTCTCATTTTCAGGACCAAAAGGGCTAAACAGAGCAAGATCTTGTACAAAGCTGGTAGTTATTGTATTAAGCAGTATATAGGCATCAACATCAATTTGTGGTTGCATCATTTTTGATTCAATCTCTTTGAAAGATATAGATTCAAATCTACGTTTGAACTCAGGAAAATTTTCTTCCTTAAGAGTTAATCCTGCTGCATATGTATGTCCGCCGAAGTTCTCTAACAGATCTTTACATGATTCTATTGCCTTATATACATCGAAGTTGTTAACTGAACGTGCAGAACCCGAAATCATATCGCCTGATTTTGTAAGAATTACGGCGGGTCTGTAATACTTTTCTGTGAGTCGTGATGCAACAATTCCGATGATACCCTTGTGCCAGTCTTCGTTGTAAATAACAAGACTTTTATGGTCTTTTTCCTTTAGAATTGAATCAACGTATAGAAATGCCTCTTCTGTGATTTTCTTGTCTAACTCGCGCCTGTCTTCATTATATTTGTCTATAGCAAGTCCTTTCTTTCTTGCTTGATCCATGTCGGCCGACAGCATTAGTTCAACCGCCTCTTTTCCATTCATCATACGTCCGGAGGCGTTGATTCTAGGACCAATTTTGAAAGCAATATCGCTTACAGATATTGTTTTTTTACTAAGGCCACATATTTCTATAATGCCTCTTAGACCATAGGAGGGGTTAGAGTTGAGCTGTTTTAGTCCATAGCTCATTAGGATGCGATTTTCGCCTGTGATTGGCACTATATCTGCGGCAATGCTGACAGCTACCAAATCCAGTAAATGCTCTATTTCTGAGAAGTCGAATCCATTTCTTATACTAAATGCATGAACGAGCTTGAATCCAACTCCACATCCTGATAACTCATTGTAGGGATAAATCGAGTCAGAACGTTTGGCATCTACTACTGCCACTGCATCAGGTAAAACCTCACCTGGCATATGATGGTCGCAAATAATAAAATCGATACCGTTTTCTTTTGCGTATGCAACTTTGTCAACAGCCTTGATACCACAATCCAGCGATATTATTAGTTTGACATCTGTGCTGATTGCATAATCAATTCCCTGAACTGATATGCCATACCCTTCATCTTTCCTGTCAGGAATATAATAATCTATGTTATTAGTTATAGTCCTTAAAAATTTATAAACTAACGAAACTGCCGTAGTGCCATCTACATCATAATCTCCATAAACCAATATTCTCTCTTTGTTTCCTAATGCTTCTTCGATACGTTTGATTGCAATCTCCATATCAGGCATAAGAAAAGGATCATGTAGGTCGTCGAGACTTGGATTCAAAAACTTATGTATATCACTTACGCTTGTTATTCCTCTCTTCACCAATACTTCAATTAGTACAGGGTCAATATTTACTTCTTTCGCTAGTTCATTTTTTTTATTTTTTTGGTCGGTTGTTAGGGTTAGATAATTCCATTTATATGTCATTTATATTATTGTTTTTTTGCGATCCGGGGCCCAGATGTATCTGGAGAAATGGCAACTCACAGCGTCAGTTATTGCGCTCTGTTGCCATGTTGGGTATTAATAAACAATACCATCTGCAAACTAATTTGTAAAGTTATACAAAAACTTTCAAGCAACGATGAATTTAGTTCTTTTTTATTGTTATTCAGACCCAAAAGGTTTTGTTGCTTTGCAA
>CAYFTB010000069.1:0-12144 GCA_964345875.1 uncultured Proteiniphilum sp. | reverse complement strand
AATAAAACACAGGTTATTTCAATAATCATTTCATAAATCTGTCAGCATTTTCTTTTTGTACAATGCAGTTGCAAACTTTGTAAGAGTGAATTATCAGCAATATAATATTAATGGGAGTACAACAACATAATTAAGCCTATTAGTGATGCTTAAAATGAACTCTATAATTCTATTGTATAGGTGTTATACGATACAAATCCACATATGGATTTTCATTGTTCGTGTCTTATACAGTATAAATCTACATGTGGATTTGTGCTGTTCGTGATATATATAATAGTAATCTACATGTAGATTTGGATTGTTCGTCATACGAACAGATAGAATCCAGTAGATAATTTATCCATAATCTATGATTAAATATTGAGAGGTTGAAGGATCTAAATGTATTTTGTTTAGCGGTAATGAGGAATGTATATCATTTGACAAAGAATCATCTATCAACATTAATAGAATCATAATGATTTTTTATTTAACTTTGACCGACAATAATATAACACTTGAAAAAGAAGAAAACATGAGTCACTTAATAGCACCATCACTTTTATCAGCCAACTTTTTAAATCTAGAGCAAGACCTTGAAATGATTAATAAAAGTAATGCAGATTGGATTCATCTTGATATAATGGATGGAGTGTTTGTGCCAAATATTTCATTCGGATTTCCCATTATAAACAGATTAAAAGAGAAGACATCTAAACCTCTTGATGTGCATTTGATGATTGTAAATCCTGAAAAGTTTATTCCAGAAGTAGCTGCCTCAGGAGCCGATATAATGAATGTGCATTATGAGGCATGTACTCATCTCCACCGTATCGTGAATGAGATCAAGAAACATGGCATGAAAGCTGCTGTAACATTAAATCCACACACTCCCGTCTTACTGCTTAAAGACATAATAAGTGAACTAGATATGGTATTAATAATGTCGGTAAACCCTGGATTTGGAGGACAAAAATTCATTAATCACTCGATTGATAAAGTAACAGAATTAAAAGAACTGATACTAAGTAAGAACTCAAATGCATTAATTGAAGTTGATGGAGGAGTAAACCTTGAGACTGGAAAATCCCTTATTAATGCAGGCGCTGACATACTTGTGGCTGGAAATTTTGTTTTTTCATCTGAAGATCCTATCAAAACAATAGATGAACTAAAATCATTGTAATAGTCAGAATATAGTATTTCGCAAATACTATTGTTTATGAGTAACTTTTTTGCCAAAACACCTTTTGCAAAGTTTCTAATACCCGCATTAATTGCCATAATGATAACATCATGGATGGCAATTACATATATAATCCCGTTGATTCTTGGAGTTGTGGGTTTGATAATAATAACCACAACTCTGATAAGTAAGAGTTATAATCAGTACAAACATAGATGGGTGTTTGGTGCAGGATTATTTGTTACAATATTTTCAATTTTCATGTACAGCACCATACATCGAAAAGGATTTTCAAAATATGACTTTACTGACAACCAATCATATTATTTGGGCACAATCAAAGATTTGCCAATTGACAAACCGAAATCTGTTGCCCTGAATATTGCTATTCATCATCCAACGAGGAAAAACATTGTGGCTTATCTTGAAAAAGACAGTAATGCTTTTAACCTAAGACCAGGAGATGAAATAATATTCTATTCAAAGATTGAACCTTTCAAAAACTTAGGCAATCCTGATGATTTTGACTATAAAACATATATGTTCAATAAAGGATTTGCAGGAAGTACATACATACAATCCACGGCGTGGATGAAAACTAAAAGAACATCTAAAAATATATTCACTCACGCCCAGATATTTCGAGAAAAGATTTTAAATATTTACAAAAGCTTTGATTTAAGCCCTGACTCTTACTCCTTCATTTCTGCACTCACTCTTGGACACAAAGATGAGCTAAGCAATGAACTAAAAGAGGCGTTTCGCACATCAGGAACTTCGCACATACTAGCCGTAAGCGGAATGCATGTTGGCATAATATATACAATTTTATATATCATGTTCGGACTATTTGGCAGAGGAAGTAAAACCAAAGTATTAAGATTCTCTTTAATTATTGCCACAATGTGGCTGTATGCAATTCTAACAGGACTCCCACCCTCAGTAGTAAGAGCAACCATAATGCTTACAATTGCATCTATAGGCATAGCTACAAACAATAAGATATTTATCATAAACACCCTATCCATCGCCGCTTTCATTATACTTATATTTAACCCTCTACAACTATTCAACGTTGGCTTTCAAATGAGTTTTGGAGCAGTTCTATCCATAGTATATCTCAATCCAATAATCAGTAAAATAAAAAATCCTAAAAACAAGTTGACAAGATATACCTGGAACCTATTCACCGTTTCATTATCCGCACAACTTGGACTACTACCAATAACTCTATATTATTTTGGCACATTTCCTACATATTTTTTTATTGCAAACGTGCTAATAGTTCCAACTTTGGCAGTAGTTGTTTATCTATGCCTAGCTGCGTCTATATTTGTATTATTAAACATATCATGGGGAAGCATTTTTACCACACTTTCATCTATAGCAATCAAATCACTAGGAATAGCCGTTGAATTCATTCTAAGAATAGTATATTTTATTGAATCCCTTCCCTATTCACAGATAAGCAACTTGCATATATCATTGGGGCAGATGATTTTATTGTTTACAATAATAATAACAACTTTCATTTTCATAGCAAGCAGAAAACCTAATTACATTATCGCAACACTAGCTGGTACTTTGGCGTTATGCTTATCAATAATGATACCTAACAAGATTTCAAACGAACATTATATTTCAATATTTAACACTCCGAATAAAAACGATATTTCAATATTCACTAGGAATAAAAGAATCCCTTTGACATTAAAAGATAATGGTTTTATTCCTCATAGTCATAAACGAATATTACTACTGTCTGACAATTTAATATCAAGGCCAAACAATAACCAAAGTTTTGAAATTGACATTTTGATACTAACAAATGACAAAAGTTTCTCAATAATTCAGCTCAGCACATGGTTTAGAGCCAAGCAATTAATAATAGACAGTACGATTCCAAAATATGTGAAAGAAAAATGGTTAGAAGAATGCATCAATCTGGGTATAGAAGTCCACGATGTATCAAAAGATGGGGCTTTCCTCATAAAATTATAGTACTTTTGCCTTTCATTTAAAATAAAACTCAATGAATATTCCAAAAATAATAAGCCCCCTGATAGATGATAAATTAGTTGCCAAAACTTTTAAACTGATTGAAGAAAGCAACCAAATATTAATAACAACTCATCTCTCTCCCGATGGAGACGCAATGGGGTCAACATTAGGATTATTTCATTTTCTTAAGAAGATAAACAAGAATGTAAAAATTATTGTGCCGAATTCATTTCCTTATTTTCTGAAATGGATGAATGGAGCAAATAATGTGCTTATATACGAATATAACCCAGCCGCAGCCCAAACGATTTTCGACACTTCAGACTTGATATTTAGTCTCGACTATAATATCCCCAAGCGAATTGGACAAATGGCTACACTTTTAGAAAACTCCAAAGCTAAGAAGATACTAATAGACCATCACTTAGAGCCAGGAGATATTTTCGATGTTACAATATCCCATCCAGGAATTTCATCTACTTGCGAATTAGTATTTAGATTATTATATCAAGGCGGCAAGATAAATGATTTTGATCAAACCATATCAGAGTGCTTATACACAGGGATGATGACAGACACTGGAGGATTTACTTTCAACTCAAATAATCCTGAGATATATCAAATCATAAGCTTTCTGCTACGCAATGATGTAGATAAAGACAAAATATATTCACTCGTTTTCAATAATCTTAGTGAAGCAAGATTCAGACTACTAGGATATACTTTGTCTCAAAGAATGAAGGTATATCCTGAGCATAACTCAGCCTTGATGTGGCTAACACTTGAAGATCAACAACAATTTGACTTCAACAAAGGCGACACTGAGGGATTTGTAAACTATCCACTTGGAATTAAAGATATTATATTTTCTGTATTTATAAGAGAAGACAAAGATCTTATAAAAATATCGTTCCGCTCACAAGGAAGCTTTCCTGCAAATGAATTTGCAAAAGAATTCTTCAATGGTGGAGGACATCTAAATGCTTCAGGGGGCGAATTTTATGGATCTATTGAGCAAGCCATTGAATTATTTGAGAAAGGAATAGAGCTGTATAAAAAGAGACTGATTGAGACAACCTAATAAAATAATATAAATATTTTGTCAATCTATTAGAAAATAGTATCTTTGCACAGATAAACTACGAGAGGAGCACAAAAATGCTCCTTTTTTGTTCTTTTCGCAATTCTTACTGTCAATAAATGATTGAAAAAAGAGTAATAATAGATCTTACTGATGATTTTCTAAAAGAATCATCGGACTACCTAGTTGATGTATCCATTAACCCTAGCAACATTATAAACATTGAGATTGATAATGACAATGGGGTTGACTTAAACAGATGTGTAGAATTAAGTCGCTATTTAGAATCAAAACTAAATCGTGAGATAGAAGATTTTGAGCTTACCGTTGGTTCTGCAGGATTGACATCTCCTCTAAGAATTGTTCGACAATACAAAAAATATGAAGGACAAGAAGTGGAGGTGCTTTCTAAAAGCGGCATCAAGCTATACGGAATTCTTAAAAGCTCAGATGATAAAGGTTTTACTATAGAAATGACTAAAATGGAAAAACCTGAAGGAGCAAAACGTAAAGTGGAAGTAAAAGAGAATATAGCTTTCGCATATGATGAAGTAAAATATACAAAATATAAAATCAGAATATAATTAAAAATGGGCAAGAAAAAAGAGTCAATCAGCCTGATAGATACATTTTCTGAGTTCAACGAACTGAAAAATATAGATAAAGCAACAATGATTAGTGTGCTTGAGGAATCTTTCAGAAACGTTATAGCAAAAACACTTGGAACAGATGAGAATTTCGATATCATTATTAATCCGGATAAAGGCGACTTAGAGATATGGCGCAATCGAATCGTGGTGGATGATAGTGAGCTTGTAAATCCCAATACAGAAATAAGTCTGAGTGATGCTCATAAAATAGATAGCGATTTTGAAATTGGTGAAGAAGTTACAGACGAACTTCAACTTGTTGATTTTGGAAGAAGAACTATCCTAAACCTTCGTCAGACACTAGCCTCTAAAATTCTTGAATTAGAAAAAGACAATTTATACAACAAGTATAAAGAAAAAGTTGGAGAAGTTGTCACAGGAGAAGTTTACCAAATCTGGAAGAAAGAATTATTACTTCTTGATGATGACCATAACGAACTAATACTACCTAAGAGTGAGCAAATACCTAATGATTTTTTCAGAAAAGGAGAGCATGTTCGCGCTGTAGTTGCAAGAGTTGAAAATATCAACAACAATCCCAAAATTATATTGTCACGTACATCTCCAGTTTTTATGGAAAGACTTTTTGAGATGGAAATTCCAGAAATCAACGATGGTCTCATAACAATAAAGGGAATAGCACGTATTCCTGGTGAAAGAGCTAAAGTCGCTGTTGAAGCATATGACGACAGAATAGACCCTGTAGGAGCTTGTGTAGGTATGAAAGGATTCAGAATTCACAGCATTGTAAGAGAATTAAGAAACGAAAATATTGACGTTATTAATTACACCAACAATCTGAACTTATATATACAACGCGCACTTAGCCCTGCAAAAATAAACTCAATAGCTATTAGAGATGAAGAAAAAAGAGCAGAAGTTTTTCTGTACCCTGAAGAAGTATCGCTTGCTATTGGTAAAGGTGGAGCAAATATCAAATTAGCATCAATGCTAACAGGTTATAATATTGAGGTATTTAGAGAAATTGATAATTTTGATGAAGAAGATATATACCTTGACGAGTTTAGAGATGAAATCGACGGATGGATCATTGATCAACTCAAGCGTATTGGTTGCTCAACCGCAAAAAATGTATTAGCATTATCCAGAGAAAAAATAATTAAAGAAGCCGACCTTGAAGAGGTTACGGTTGATAATGTTCTAAATATCCTTCGCGCTGAGTTTGAAGAGGAGTCAATTCCTGAAAGTAAGGATTTAGACGAAGATGGATTTGAAAATGATGACATCGACGATTTCAATGATGACATAAATAAAGAAGAATAAACTAGTTTTATTATATACTGTTCATTAATAACAATTTAAAAGAAAGGACATAAGTCAACACTATGACTCAGAGATTAAGTAAAGTAGCAAAGAATTTAAATGTAGGAACCGGCAATCTTGTTGAATTCTTACAAAAGAAAGGTATTACTGTTGAAAACAACCCTAATACTAAAATTGATGATGAACAGTATCAATTATTAATCGCCGAGTTTAGCAAGGATAAAAAGATTAAGAAGGAAGCCATTGAAAGTCTAGATAGGATTCACCGTAAGGATACTAATAAAGAAGCTGTTGCAATCAAAGGTTATGAAAAAGATACTCCCTCTGAAAACGAACCTAAAAAGGAAAAATCAAAAGAGGAGCAGACTAAAGATAATCAGGTGAAAATAAATGTAATTGGTAGCATTGATCTCACAAAATTAAACAAAACAGAAAGCAAACCGGAAATAGAGACTAAACCGAAATCTGAAAATCACGAGGTTGCATCTGAAATTAAACTTGAGGACAAGAAAGGTATAGTTAAGCCTAAGGACAATCCTGAAGTAATTATAAAAGATGACGTTAAAACAATTATACGTGAGCCTGAAAAGAATGAAAAGCCTGTAGAAAAAATCGAAAATAAAGAAGAAACTATAGTAACTGAAAAAGAAAATAGAACTGTATCTGAAAGCAAAGACATCCCTACTAAAACTAAGACAATAGAAGTAGAAAAAGAAGATACTAGTAAAGTTACTAATACGAGCGAAATAGATACTTCGGAAAAAGAAAAAAAGAAGACCATCGAAATAAAAGATAAAAATTCAAAAGATGGGATTGTGGCTCATGAAACTAAGCCCGTCGCCATATCTAAGGAGAATTCAAAAGACGAAGAATCTAAAAAAGAGGAGACTAAAGCACCAGATTCTAACGAACCTTTTAGACTAAACAATAATGTTATTGAAAACAAATTAGTTGTAAAAGGCTCTATAGACTTGGAGGCTATAAACGAAAAGACAAGACCTGCCCGAAAGTCAAGAACTCAACGAAGAAAAGAGCGTATTGAGAGAGAGAAGGAACAGAACAGTAAAAAGGTAAAAGAAGAAGTAGTTAAGAGTCTCAAGAAAGAAGCTAGCGAAGAGAGAAAAAAAGAAAATAAACCAAGCACTGACAATGATTCTAAAAAGAAAAAAAGAAGAAGAATCGACAAGAGCAAAGTGGAAGTTGACAAAGCTAGTGAAACTAGAAACTCTCAAGCCCAGCGTGGGAAGAGAGTTCTGAAGAAGCCGGTTAAAGCTGAAGTAAATGAGGAAGATGTACAAAAGCAAATTAAAGAAACGCTAGCTAGACTAACTGAAAAGAAAGGTCACAGAACTGGCGGAGCAAGATATAGACGAGAAAAGCGTGATGCTGTTTCTCAAAAGCAACAACAAGAACTTAAACAGCAAGAACGTGAAAGCAAGGTATTACAACTTACAGAATTTGTAACAGCAAATGACCTTGCAAACATGATGGATGTTCATGTCACAAGTGTTATAGCAACTTGTATGAACATTGGCGTTATGGTTGCTATCAACCAGAGGCTAGATGCAGAAACAATTAATATAGTAGCTGAGGAGTTTGGCTTCAAAACCAAATTTGTGAGTGCTGATGTTGTTGAAGCTATCGCTGAAGAAGAGGACAAACCAGAGGACTTAATGCCTCGTCCACCAGTAGTAACTGTTATGGGACACGTTGACCACGGTAAAACATCACTTCTCGACAGCATTAGAAATACTAATGTGATTGAGGGTGAAGCAGGTGGTATAACTCAACATATTGGTGCTTATAACGTAAAACTTCCAGATGGAAGACGTATTACATTTTTAGATACTCCAGGTCACGAAGCCTTTACTGCGATGAGGGCGAGGGGTGCAAAAGCTACTGACGTAGCAATAATCATTGTTGCAGCTGATGATAGTGTCATGCCACAAACTGTGGAAGCTATTAATCACGCAAGTGCAGCTGGAGTTCCTATAGTATTTGCAATTAATAAAATTGACAAGCCTAATGCAAATCCTGAAAAAATAAAGGAGAAGCTAGCAGAAATGAACTACCTAGTAGAAGAATGGGGTGGTAAATATCAATCACAGGATATTTCGGCGAAGAAAGGCGTAGGTATTACCGAGTTGTTAGAAAAAGTATTACTTGAAGCCGACTTATTGGATCTTAAAGCAAATCCAAATAGAAAAGCTTCTGGTACAATCGTAGAATCTTCATTAGACAAAGGAAGAGGCTATGTGGCAACTGTTCTAGTTGAGAACGGAACTCTTACTCAAGGGGATATTCTAATTGCAGGAACTTACTACGGACGTATTAAAGCTATGTTTAATGAAAGAAATCAAATCATTGATAAAGCAGGTCCTGCCGAACCAGCATTAATACTTGGACTTAATGGCGCTCCACAAGCAGGAGACACATTTAACGTAATGGAGAGTGATCAGGAGGCAAGAAGTATAGCTTCACGCCGTGAACAGCTTCAACGAGAGCAATCACTAAGAACTCAAAGAATGCTTACTCTTGATGACATTGGTAGAAGAATTGCAATAGGTAACTTCCAGCAACTAAATATCATTGTGAAAGGTGACGTTGACGGTTCTATTGAAGCATTAGCTGATTCACTAATACGTTTATCAACTGATGAAATACAAATCAATGTGATTCACAAGGCTGTTGGTCAAATCTCTGAGTCAGACGTAACATTGGCAGCTGCATCAGATGCGATAATTATTGGATTTCAGGTTCGTCCTTCACTAGGAGCGAGACGTGAAGCTGAAAAAGAAGGTGTAGATATAAGATTATATTCTATTATTTATGACACCATTGAGGAAGTAAAGGCTGCCATGGAAGGTATGCTAGCTCCCGACATTAAAGAAGAGATTATTGCTAACGTAGAAGTACTTGAAGTATTTAAAATCACCAAGGTTGGCACTGTAGCTGGTGCTATGGTAAGAGATGGCAAAATAAAAAGAAGTAGTAAAATCAGACTAATCCGTGACGGTATTGTTATCTTCACAGGAGTTCTGGATTCGCTTAAGAGATTTAAAGATGACGTCAGAGAAGTGGCTTCAGGTTATGAGTGCGGATTAAGCATCAAAAACTTTAACGATATAAAAACCGGAGATGTAGTTGAGGCTTATGAAGAAATCGAGGTAAAGAAAACAATAGATTTTTAATTAAAACATTGAATTCGGGAAGTATAGAGAATATTAATAATCTTTATCCCCTATGATATTATAATAGAAAACCAGTTTACATTGTACTTTTATCCAGTACTTAGCCGCATCTGCCTGCGGGCAGGTGCGGCTAAAACACACACAGGATAAGTACAATGCCAAACACTGGTAAATAGGACATTAATCACCTTATATTTATAGATTTCTTATATTATGAACAATTTCAAATATACTATTCTTACAATAGCATTACTTGTTATAACTAGTGTTGTATTAGCACAAGATAATCAAGTTATTCGAAATCAATCTATAACGATTGCATATGTAAACTCTAGTGAACTATTGGATAGTCTCAAAGAAAAACAAGAGGCAACTAACAAACTTATTGATCTAAGTGATAATTATAAGAAGGAATTAGAGTTAATGCAAAATGAGTACAATAAAAAGTATTCTGACTATATCACATACCAAACATCACTTAGTGATAATATTAAGTTGAGAAGGATGCAGGAGCTTACTCAATTAGAAAATAGAATTCAAGAATTCATGAGACTTGCACAAGAGGATATAGAACAACAAGAGCAAATGTTGCTACAACCACTAAAAGAGAGGATTGCTAGTGCAATAAGGCTAGTTGGTATAGAAAACAACTTCACAATTATCTACGATATTTCTGACTCAGGAATTGCTTTCATAAATCCATCAGCAACTGATGTAAATCAATTGGTTAAACAAAAACTTGGGCAATAAGATTAAACAATAAATCAATTAGTGATAACTTCTGATAATTCAAATTCTGCACCAATAGGTGTTTTTGATTCAGGCTTTGGTGGTCTTACAGTACTATCAGAAATAAGAAAAAGGCTACCGCAGTATAGTTACATATACTTAGGAGATAATATCAGAGCACCATATGGAAATAGATCTTTTGATACAGTATATCAATATACATTTGATGCTGTAAAATGGCTATTTAAACAAGGTTGTCATTTGGTAATTCTTGCATGCAACACAGCTTCAGCTAAAGCACTAAGGAGCATCCAGCAAAACGACCTACCCAATATTAATCCATCCAAAAGGGTACTAGGTGTAATTAGACCAACAGTTGAAAGCATCTCGCAAATTACAAAATCAGGCCACATTGGAGTGCTTGCCACTAGTGGTACGGTTAAATCAAAATCATACGAAATAGAAATTTCTAAACTTCATCCACATATAACGGTAAATAGCGAAGCATGTCCTATGTGGGTTCCACTCGTTGAAAATGGAGAGTACGACAAGCCAGGAGCAGATTATTTTGTGAAGCAGCATATTGACAATCTAATTGATAAAGACCCACTGATAGACACCGTAATCCTTGGTTGTACTCACTACCCAATGCTCATAGACAAAATAGCTAAAACTTTGCGAAATGATATAAAGATTGTATCACAAGGAGAATATGTTGCTAAGAGTTTGGAAAACTATCTTACACGTCATCCAGAAATGGAACAAATATGTCACAAAGGAGCATTTACACAGTTTTACACTACAGACCATCCTGATGAGTTTAATCAATTTGCTTCAAAACTATTTGAAGAGAGCATAGACGCCATAAAAATTAAAATAGACTAGAAAATGAATAACTGGTTCGACATAACAGTCTTAATAATCTTATTGATAATATTCATCAATGGGTACAGAAAGGGCATGATAAAAATGATTATTGAACTAGCAATAATTATTTCAGCTGCAATATTCGGAGGGCACTTTGCAGCAAGAATACTTCCAGAGTTACAAAACACAACCAATCTTTCACCGCAATGGGCAAGTGTAGTCTCATATGTTATTTCATTTCTCTTCATTGCAATTGTTTTATCTCTAATCGGAAAGTTTATTCAAAGACTATTTGACTTTGCCAATCTTAGTTTTGTAAATAGGATTGTAGGAGCAATAATATCTATAGGAATTGGAATGGTAATTCTAAGTATTATACTTAATATTACATTAGTATTGGACAGAAATAACAACATCATTAAAGAAAAAACAGCCAAAGAATCGTTCTTTTATGACCGTGTTAAGTCGGTTGTTCCCGCAATAATTCCTTATTTAAAATTTGAGGACATCAATAGCATAATTCCTGATGAATACATTGACAAGATAGACGAGATTAAGAAAGAAATTATTGACTCCGAGTATCAGGAGAAATATTTTAAAGTTGATTCAATATAACTTAATGTAAGCTAGACCTAGCATAAACATTCATTTTTCGACTATTTTTCACTAATTTACCGTATTTAATTATATCGATAGAATCTATTTCGACTGTTTATAAGAAACAATGCTTCTTCGGATTATATCTATACTGTATTATTAATTTACTTATTGCAAATTCTAAAGATGTAAAATATTATGCTGCATATAAATTTGTTTAGATATATTTATCAGCCCTGACTCAGGTTAGTTTAATATTTTTGACGTAAGTTTTGGCAAAATACTTTGCTGTTTACATTTAAATTATTACTTTTGCATTTGCTTTTCAAAAAAGCAGGAGTGATTAGCTCCTAATAGATAAAACTTTTTTTATCAGGTCCCATAGCTCAGTTGGTTAGAGCACCTGACTCATAATCAGGGAGTCACTGGTTCAAGCCCAGTTGGGACCACATCCAAGAGCCTCTATTGTAATATATACAATAGAGGTTTTTTTATTTATAACCATCTTGTCACATAGATAGTAACCTGAGTTTCGGATAAGAAAGTGACTAAAAAAATTGGCAAACAAGCTTATTA
>CAYFTB010000068.1:0-12182 GCA_964345875.1 uncultured Proteiniphilum sp. | reverse complement strand
ATGATTTTTGATTAAATATTTGGCTCAGGTATTATTAAACGCTCAAAAGAAGAATAATCTAAATATGTTTGGTTCTTTGTCATGTGCTTAGTAAAAAAACAAAACCTAATAGACACATCAGTCCATTAGGTTTTAAAAATATTATATTTAATTTTACCTTCCTTATTTTACATACAACTAATAAGTATCTCTTTAGTTACATCACCAGTGATATTTTTATTTTCGCCTAGTGCAAATCCTCGTTCATTAAATCTGTCAGTAATTATCTGAATAGTTTCTACACCAATATTTTCTTCTGACAATCTTGTAGTAAGACCTAGCGAACGATAAAACTCCTCTGTGAGTTCAATAGCTCTGTCAATTCGTTCATCTTCTGCTCCGTCCTTAACACCAAACACCCTTTCGGCATATTGAAGAAGTTTATTCCACTTTTGTTTCTTCATAACTCGCATTGTGCCAGGCATAACAATTGCCAAAGAATGGCCGTGAGTAGTTCCATGAAGGGCTGTAAGTTCATGACCAATCATGTGAGTAGCCCAATCTTCAGTAATTCCCATTCGGATAAAGTCATTAAGTGCAAGTGTCGCTGCTAACATATAGTCAGCCATAAGGTCATAATCTCTTGGATTTGCTTTTATTTGTGGAGCAATCTCAATAATGGAAAGAAGAATACCTTCAGCCCATCGATCCATAATACGAGATTGACCAGATGTTGTCAAGTACTGCTCCAGCACGTGGGTGTATGCATCTGCAAGCCCACAAGCTACCTGATATTCTGACAAGGAATATGTAACCTCAGGATCTAGTATCGAAAAGCAAGGATATTTGATTCCACCAAATGAATACTTCTCCTGTGTTTCTTTACGGGTTATTACAGCACCTCTGTTCATCTCAGATCCTGTTGCAGGCACTGTCATAATCGAAGCATAGTCAATCTGTTTATCAGCATATCCACTCAAAACAATATCCCATGCATCTTTTTCAGACGCTATGCCAGCTGCAATTAGTTTGGTTCCATCCAAAACAGAACCACCTCCAACAGCAAGCACAAAATCTATTTTATTTTCTTTGCCTAGTTCAATTGCTTTTAGCAAAGTTTCCACATGAGGATTGGGTTCAATACCCCAAAACTCAACATATTCTCTATCCTTAAGCGCTTCTGTAACCTGATTATATACTCCATTCTTTTTCACACTGCCAAAACCATATGTTATAAGCAGTTTTACATCCTTGGGAATAAGTTCATTTAGTTTAGCAATTTTGCCTTTGCCAAACACCAACTTGGTTGGGTTTTGAAAAGTAAAGTTTTTCATATCTATTTTGCTTTTATGTACTACAACAAAGATAATGTTTTTATGTAAAATCATATTTTATATGAACTTTTATTTGTTAATTTGTTTTTATAATATTGCACTGTGGAGTGCGTCAATCAGACAAGTAAATATTTTAATAATCAACTAACAAAAATAGAATTATGGCCATCATTATCATTTTAGTAATTATTGTAATAGTATTGTTTTATGGAGTCTCAGTTTATAATAAACTAGTGAAATTCAAAACTATTGTAGAAGAGGCATGGAGTGGAATAAATGTGCAGTTGAAGAAACGTCATGACTTAATTCCTAACCTAATGGAGACAGTAAAAGGTTATGCAAGCCATGAGCGTGAAACTTTTGAAAGTGTTACTCAAGCCCGCACTAGTGCCATGCAGGCACATGACGTAAAAACACAAGAGGTAGCAGAAAATCAACTAAGTGGTGCCTTAATGCGTCTGATGGCAGTAGCTGAAAACTATCCTGAACTAAAGGCAAATCAAAACTTCATGAATCTTCAGGAACAACTTGGAACGATAGAGGGAGATATTGAAAAATCGAGAAGATATTATAATGGAGCCGTTAGACAAAAAAATATTGTTATTGATTCATTTCCAAGCAACATCATTGCTCGCATGTCCAACTTTGAAAAGTCAGTATTCTTTGAGCTAGAGAATGAAGGAGAAAAATCTGTTCCACAAATCAAGTTTTAATGCGAAAATCTTTAGCCAGCCTTCTATTAATATTATTGTTCCCTGTGACGCTTATGTCGCAGATAGAGAGAATATATACCCATCATTCGGATATTGTGGTTGACACTTCAGGTGTTATTCGAGTTAGCGAAAAGATACGAATATATGCTAATGGCGATATCTTCAAACGAGGAATCACACGCTCATTACCTACAACTCGAATAGATGCTGATGGTAAAGAAATAAAAATCAACTACAATATCATTGAAATACTTAAGAATGGGAATGCAGAACCCTTTTTCACTGAAAAAGATGGAGGATACACAGTAATATACATAGGGAACAGAGATATGCTTCTGAGTCCAGGATATTATGACTATGTAATAACTTATGAATCCGTAGGACAAATAGGATTTTACGAAGAATATGACGAGCTGGGATGGAATGTTAACGGAGAATCGGAAAGAACAATTGATTTGGTTAGTTGCGAAATTAGACTACCCGAAAATGCACAGATACTAAGTCATAGATGCTATTCTGGAACCATCGGATCTACTAACAGTAATTGTAATTCCGAATCATTCAGTGATGGTATTTTTAAAGCATCTTCTGCAAATCTGAAGCCTAATGAAATGCTCACAGTTTATGTTGGTTTTGAAAAAGGTATTGTAAACGAGCCTGTGATAAAGGAATCCCTGTGGTCAAAAATATTATTACTGCTTGATAGAATTGGATTGTGGGTGTTGAACCTGATAATTATTGTACCACTTTTCTTTTACTATTTCAAAACGTGGCAAAAACATGGTGTAGATCCTGAAAGACCTGTTATTATTCCTCAGTTCGAGCCTCCACATAACTTATCTCCAGCCAGTGTAGGGATGATATATGATGAAGTCTTTAATCAAGGCTTGGTGACCACTTCAATTATTAATCTTGCAATCAAAGGTTACATAAAGATTGAAGAAATTGAGCGTAAGGGAATTATGAAATTGGGAGGAAAAAAATATAAACTTCTAAAGCTAAAGGACAATAGCAGTGACTTGCCTGCTGAGGAATCAATCATAATGACCTCTCTTTTTAGTGAAAGCCAAGTTGTTTCTCTTAGTGGCGAATATAACAGCAATGTGGAGTCGATGATGCTGAAATATCAAAAGAATTTAAAAAAACAACATTCTGCTCTGACAAATGAAGGTCAAAATATAAAATTTAGGATTATCTCTTGGTGTGTAGTCCTACTCTACATTTTTTTATTATTTCTACTTGGACGAAATGAACCGATGGAATTATATGTTGTATTATTTTCTATCATATTTCCAACCTTTATAATAATTGCCTTTGTGTATGTTATTTATTCGGCTATAAGAAAAAGAAAACCCAAAAAGATAATTTCAATATCACTAAGCCTTGCCATAATACTGGGAGTGATTGGTGTGTTTATTTACTTTCCATTCAATAGAATTTCATCAACTTCTATAGCCTTTTTGATTGGCATGCCCCTTGTTTTAATTGGGCATATGCTTTTCTCATATCTGATAATCAGACCAAGTGAGAAGAAGTTGGAGTTACAATCAGAGATAGAGGGATTAAAAATGTATATCAGTCTTGCCGAAGAAAATCAAATGCAATATTTCAATTCACCAGAAGTAACACCTGAAGTTTTTGAAAAACTTCTCCCTTATGCTATCGCATTAAAGGTTGATAAAATATGGGGAGAGAAGTTTGAGAAAACATTACTGAAGTCTTTACAAACAAATAATGTTGCATATGTACCACTTTGGTTTGTAGGCAACACAATACGACCTGTTAATATTGGAAATAATCTTCGTCAATCTCTTACAAGTGGTATTCAGCAATCCTCAGTTAATCCCCAAAGCACCAGTGGCAACAACTGGGGTAGCGGTTCCTTTGGTGGTGGATCAGTTGGTGGTGGAGGTGGTGGAGGCCGAACAGGAGGTTGGTAATAACAAATGATTATATTGTGAACAATATAAAACTAAACAGACTTACTGCATCCAATTATGTAAAGCACAGGGATGAAATGACTAAGCTATATTTGGACGCATTTACTAAAGGTGAATATGCTCAATATATAACCTCATCTGATGCACAAACAACGATAGACACACTTATAGATAGTGGTTTTGGTATTATTGCAACTGATAACGACAATTTGGCTGGATTTTCGTTATTTACATCACTTGCAAATGATATTGACTTTCCCACACAGAATACGTTGGATATAGATAAAAGTCGTAGCCTTTATATAGCCGAAGTAGTAGTTCAAAGTTCATACAGAGGTCTAGGAATTGCAACAAATATGATCAACGATGCATTAGAGAAATATTCAAGTGGATTCTCTAATGTCGTTATCAGAGTTTGGAAAAACAATAAACCTGCTTTATTGTTGTATCAGAAGTTAGGTTTTACTGCCATTGCAAACATTTATCAAACTAAATATAAAGATAATGGAGACACTTTTGTAATGGATAAAATCTATCTAGTTAAGAAATTATAATCAAGCAATTAATTAAAGATTATATTGCATTGACAAATTGAAAATATGAAAGAATTAATTACAAACACCATTGATTTACGTAGTGGAACTCCTGAGTCTAAACGAAAGGAAATAAGAGACTATTTTTTAAAAACGTGGATAATACACGAGAAATTATATTCTCAACTAAAATCGGATGAAGTTTTCTATCACCGCGGCGATCCCTTGAGACATATCATATTATTTTACCTTGGGCATACTGCTGTATTTTTTATTAACAAGCTATATCTAGGTAAAATAATCGACAAAAGAATTAACCCTAGATTTGAGTCTATATTTGCAATAGGTGTTGACGAAATGAGCTGGGACGATCTTGACAATAATCACTACGATTGGCCTCCGGTTTCAGAAGTTCGCAAATATCGTGACGATGCAAAGGCTGCGATCCTGAATCTTATCGACACAACTCCTTTAGAACTTCCAATAAATTGGGATAATCCATTCTGGATAATAATGATGGGCATAGAACACGAACGCATTCATCTTGAGACATCATCAGTATTGATTAGACAGCTTCCACTAAATAAAGTTGCAGCTGGGCGTTTTGGTGAAATATGTAGAGAAAGTGGTGAAGCTCCAAATAATACTCTTGTTGATGTAGAAGGAGGATTAATGAATCTTGGCAAAGAAATGGATCACCCATTCTACGGATGGGATAATGAGTATGGACATTATAACGAAGAAGTATCTGCCTTCAAGGCTGCAAAATACTTAACTTCTAATGCTGAGTTTTTGCAGTTTATCAATGACGGTGGGTATAAAACCAAACATTATTGGACTGAGGAAGGATGGAACTGGTGTACGTTTAAAGATGCCGAGATGCCATTATTTTGGAGAAAAGATGGAAATAATTATAAGCTTCGATTGGTTGCCGAAGAAATTGAGATGCCTTGGAATTGGCCAGTAGAGGTTAATTATCTTGAGTCAAAGGCTTTCTGCAATTGGAAAAGCGAGAAAACAGGACATACATACAGATTACCTACGGAAGCAGAATGGTATAGATTGCACCAAGTGTCAGGATTAAAAGATGTTATGGACTGGGATAATGCACCTGGCAATATAAATCTAGAATATGGAGCATCACCTTGTCCTGTAGATAAATTTAAACAAGGAGATTTTTATGATGTTATTGGCAACGTGTGGCAATGGACCGAAACACCTATAACAGGATTTCCAGGTTTTAAGGTTCATCCACTATATGACGACTTCTCCACACCTACTTTTGATGGAAAGCATAATATTATTAAAGGTGGCTCATGGATTTCTACAGGAAATGAAGCCACGAAACACTCTCGATATGCTTTTCGCCGTCACTTCTATCAGCATGCCGGATTCAGGTATATTCAAACTGAAGCACCACTCAATATTCAAAGTGCTGACTACGAAACTGATCAGGAAGTAACATTGTCATGCGAAAATAACTGGGGCGATACATATTCAAGAAAGGATGCTTTTGGAAAAAGACTGTCAGAAGTGATAGTGAATCTAATGAAAGATAAACCAGTTAAAAGAGTATTAGACCTAAACGCAGATACAGGACGCCTGGCATTTGAGCTATCACAACATTATGAAGATATAACTGCCCTTGATTTCACCGCACGAATGATTAGAATGCCAATAAAACTCCAGGAACAAGGCTATATGAGATATACAATAAAGGATGAAGGAGAGCTTGTCTTTTTCCGTGATGTCGTGCTTGCCGATTTTGGGTTAGAATCAGGAAAGGATAATATTCTATTTATGCAAGCCGACCCGATGAATATTAGGCCTAACTACACAGGATATGACTTAGTAATTGCACCTAATGTTCTACAAGAATTGAGCGATCCCAAATTATTTTTGTCTCATATTAACGAGCGAATTAATGAAAGCGGCTATCTTATAATACTATCGGCATATGATTGGAACATCAATAAGACTCTACGTAACAAGTGGATTGGTGGATTTAAAAAAGACGGCGAGCCAGTAACCTCGCTTGATGGCTTGAAAGAAATACTTGGCAAGCAGTTTAATCTAATAAATGAACCGTTTGACATGCCTTTGTCTGTAAAGAAATCATCTAGAATTACTGAAGAAAGATTATTACAGGTAACCGTTTGGAAGAAAAAATAGATAATATATATTCTTTAATTACAACTTATTCCCTATCTTTACAAATAATAAGATAGCGATATTTTATTCTAAATAATTCGGCATTTGATTTTATACGCACAATATCAAGTTATACCACTATCTTTAAGACCGTTGACTAAGCCTCAGCTATTTAATGTAAAACCACTCATAAACTCATTCTATCATTCCAAGAAAATATCAATCAAAAACATGCTGTATAACATATAAAATGTATTATCTTTGTAGTGATTTAAATGGCAAGCGTGTTATTAAGAATCAATTTTAGGTTATTCATTACATTATAAAAAGATTTTTGTAATCGGTTGCCGATAAGTCATAAAATAAACTTTTAAAAGAAAGGAAAAAATTATGAACATCAAAAACCAAACAAGAGATGAAATTCTCTCTCAAATCAAGTATTTGGAGCAGAATATCAGTAGAGGTGCTGCAGCTCATCAAGCAAATAGAGTTAGCAGAATTAGAACGTTGAAATCAAGCTTGCACCAAGCAAGTTAAGATTCAACGTGCATGATGCAGCATTTAGATTAAGAATTCTTAATCGAAATGCTTACTTTTGAAAACAAATAACAAATAACCGTTACAGGTTATAACTACATACGATAATATATTTACAAGGATATTTGAAAGCTAGTCTTCAAATATCCTTTTTTTATTTCAGCTATTATTAATCAACCCGAGTTCAACATGAAAAATATATAAGCATATTGATAATACAGTACATATATATTTTTTTGATCAATATCCATTTCACTTTATCATTATAGTCAAAAAAATAATATTGGCTTAGATCTAGCTCAGGTTAATTAGATCTAATTTATTTCATACTAAAGGAGCAATGATGACAAACGTATGTTTGCGTCAATTCGTTCTTTTCCTTCAACGTATGAGAATAATAAATCCAGTGAGTAAGAATAAAATAATTATTTGGGGTTAATAAAACTAAGCAGTGATGGTTAAATCCTAAGCTGTATCGCTATTATACAGATGTTATACAATAGAAATCTATATGTAGATTTTCATTGTTCGGGTCCTATACAGTACAAATCCACATGTAGATTTGTACTGTTCGTGACAAATATAATAGAAGTTCACATGTAGATTTGTATCGTTCGTGATACGAACAGATAAAATATAGTAGTTAATTTATATACCTTGACAAGAAAATGATTTTGGGATATTCACGATACCCTTTTCTATTTAAAATATTAATACTCATGCTCACAAAAATAATTTGAACATAACACATAACCATACTATGAAAATCGTACTTTTGTAGTAAGTATGAAAGTAACAAACGAACAATTAAACAAACTAATTCCAATAGCTGAAGAGCTACAACAATTGGAGGTAAACTTATATGCAAGTCCTGTAAAAGCGGGCTTTCCTAGCGAGGCATACAATTATATGGAAGAAGGTATTGACTTCAATAAACTTCTTATTAAGAGTAAAGAAAGCACCTTTTGTCTGCATGTTGGTGGCAATAGCTTAAGTGGTGATGGCATATTTGAAGGAGACTTGTTAGTTGTTGATAAGCTTGAGGAGCCGTACGAAAATTCGATACTTATATTCTCAATAGATGGTGAATTTACTATGAAGCGTCTTGAATATCGCAAGGATCATGTGGCATTATTGTCTTCTAATCCTGATTTTCCACCAATAATAGTTAGGAATGGAGAAGAGCTCAAACGTTGGGGAGTGGTTAAGTTTGTTATAAAGAAATTCTAAGTTGTATGTATGCACTTTGCGATGGTAATAACTTCTTTGTTTCTTGCGAGCGAGTATTCGACTCTTCGCTAGAGGGAAAACCTGTGATTGTGCTTTCTAATAATGATGGATGTGTTATTGCTCGAAGTGAAGAGGCCAAAGCGTTAGGAATTAAAATGGGTGCTAACTTCTTTGAAGTTGAGGACCTAATAAGGCGTAATAATGTTCAAGCATTCTCTACTAATTTTGTTCTCTATGCAGATATGTCAATGAGAATGAAAGGGCTATTATCCAGATTTACCCCGCAGCTAGAAGACTATTCAATAGATGAAGCGTTTCTTGACTTTTCAGGTATTGATAAGGCTACACTTCGAGATTATAGCCTTAAAGTAGCATATACCGTAACGCAAGGAACAGGCATACCCGTAAGCTTAGGAGTAGCACCAACTAAAACGTTGGCAAAAGTTGCTAACAGATTTGCAAAAAAGTATCCGGGTTATAAAAATGTATGCATAATTGATACTGAAGAGAAACGAATAAAAGCACTTAAACAAACAACAGTATCGGATATCTGGGGAATAGGCAGGCGTAGTTCTTATAAGTTGGAGGAGATGGGTGTGCAAACTGCATACGATTTTACTCAACTCAATCGTAGCTGGGTACGAAAAAACATGACTGTTGTAGGTGAACGTACATGGCGTGAGCTTCTGGGTGAACCTTGTATTGAAATAGAACCTATTGAACCTGATAAACAAAGCATAATGGTGTCTCGAGGGTTTGGCAAAATGACTGAAGACTTTGAAGTAATTAAAGAGGCAGCAGCAAACTATGCTTGTATGACAGCAGCCAAGTTGCGTAAGCAAAAGGGATGTGCAAAATCCTTATTAGTCTTTTTAGAAACTAATGCTTTTAGAGATGACTGTCATAAATATAGGCAACACGCCGTTGTAAATATGCCTGTTGCAACAAACTCTAGTATGGAGATTGTGAATTATATGTCAAAGGGATTAGATAAAATATTTATACCAGGATATAAATACAAAAAGGTGGGTGTTATGCTACTAGATATTGTTTCAGAAAATGCTATTCAAGGATATCTGTGGGATAAGATAGATAGAGAAAAACACAAACGATTAATGAGAATACTTGATAACACCAATAACCGATATGGAAGTAACACCCTAAAGCTTGCTGTAATGGGAGACGGAGAGAAATGGAAGATTAGGCAAAGAAAGTTATCCCCATGTTACACAACTAGAATAAAAGATTTTCCTAAAGTAAAATAGATTTTTTTATTGAAAATTGAAAATCACACATAAACTGATAATTTACATATATCCTGCATCATCTATTGATTTCACGAATAACTGATCTTTTATCTAGCCAAATACAACATCTGAATTCTCAATAAACTATTGTGATAACTCATTCATATCATTATTTAACCTGTCGAGCAATTTATAAACACGTATATGAATAATGTTTATTCCTCTTTGAAATTATCTAATATATTTAACCAATAGACCCATATAGAACAATTTAGGTTAAATACGGCCTTTACAATGTTAAATATATAGATATCACTTGCAGGAATAAAATAACTATTTACTTTTGCAGTGTACTACTTCACTAAAACACTTATGCAGCTAAAAATTATAGTTATGATAGATATAAAAAACTTATCGTTTAAATATGGTAAAAAACCAGTGTTAAGCAACATTACGATGAATTTAGAGTCAGGCAAAATATATGGTTTGCTTGGTGAAAATGGTGTAGGTAAAACTACTTTGCTGAAAATAATTGCTGGTTTGCAAAAGCCACTCAATGGAAATTGCACTGTAAATGGAGAGCATCCATTCAATAGAACTCCTTCATTTCTTAGTAAAACTTTTTATTTGCCCGAAGATTTGGAGTTTATTCAGCTTGACATTACTCTGAAACAATTTGTAGATTTGAATTCTCCTTTCTATCCAAAATTTGATCACAAAAAGCTCCAAGCCATAGTGAAAGATTTTGATGTAGATGATCACAAAAAGCTCAGTAAATTGTCTCATGGACAAACAAAGAAGGCGGCCATTGCATTTGCACTTGCCACCAATGTCCAATTGCTATTAATGGATGAGCCTAGCAATGGATTAGACATCCCTTCAAAAACAATGTTTCGAAAAATAATGGCAGAGTATTGCCACGAAGATACATGTGCAATAATATCAACACATCAGGTTAGAGATTTGGAAAATCTTATCGACCCAATTATAATTCTAGATAATCGTGCCGTGCTCCTCAATGCAAGTTTAGAGACAATTTCACAAAAACTCTACTTTAGTCTTGAATCTAGCATTCCAGAGCACGCACTTTATCTAGAACCAACTCTTGGTGGAAACTTATGCGTTAGTGAAAATATCAACGATATGGAGAGTAGAGTTAATCTAGAAGCATTGTTTAACACTAGCATGAAGCATAAAGAGAGAATAAATCAACTATTTAATTAATTGAGTAATAGAGATAAGTTATGAACAACAATATTTTTGATATACAACGATTTGGAAAGCTATTAGGAAGACAATGGCTTGATCCTAAAAATCTAACACTCCGCAACTTTATATTTGCGGCAATGCCCATTCTATTTTTATTAATCAATTCATTAAAAGGTTCTCCAATTATTGACTCAGATAACAGTGGCAGCTTTTTAATATTTGCAGTAATATTTGTATTATTATTTTCACCTTTTATGTTTTTCAATAGCTACAATCATCCAAAGAAAGGAATTACCAATGCAATGCTACCTGCATCCTCTTTAGAGAAGTTTATTGTAATGCAACTAACGGGGCTTATATATGCACCATTATTCATCTTTATAACATATGGTGCCGTTGATGCGCTTTTGTCATTTATCTTCCCAAAAATCATGGGAAATGGGTATGCAGTGGCTGTGATTATTGAAGAAGCATCAAATCTAAATTGGGAAAAAATTGTAATTATATTCACAGTATATCAATCAATGATATTCTGCAACCTATGGTTCATAAAGAATAAGCTACTAAAAACCTTTGGCATTTATATAGCTTTATGGATAGGAATGTTATTAATTGTACTTGCCATATTATGGGTTTTTACTCACTATATAGATATTGAAATTGATAATATAAATTATAGTATAAATAGTGATGGCAGCTCAATGATGATAAAGTCTGGTGATCACCCAGCAGTTATTATCATTAAAATATTCCGAATGTTTATAAATATTGTGATGCCAATTGGGTTAACAATTGGATCATACTTTATGCTAAAAACAAAGAGATATTAATTAAAAAATGAAATTCGACGAACATAAACCAATCTACTTGCAAATAAGTGATAATATATGCGAGAAGATCCTCAACGACGAGTATACTGAAGATGAGCGCATTCCATCAATCAGGGAGCTAGGGGGAGTATTGGGTGTAAATCCCAACACAGTTATGCGCAGCTATGAACATCTAAAGTCGTTGGAAATAATATATGACAAGCGTGGCGTTGGCTTTTTCACTGCACAAAATGCAAAAAAAGAAGTGAAGAAGATGTATAAAAAAGAGTTTCTCAATAATGAACTTCCAGAAATAGCTAAAAAAATGAGGCTATTGGAGATTGAATTAGATGAAGTCGTAGAGATAATTAAGCAGGCGATTGATAATTAGCTAACAGCTAGCAGCCAATATTCTACATCCAAAAAATCAAAAAAATGATTGAACTAAAAAACATACACAAATCTTATCGCACAGGAGCAATTTCGCTTCACGTGCTTAA
>CAYFTB010000067.1:0-12265 GCA_964345875.1 uncultured Proteiniphilum sp. | reverse complement strand
TTTTTTATTAGGGTGTCAGGTCTTATTTATTGCTCTATAAATTAATAAATAGGGTACTCCATCTTCAATATTTGACACCAAATTTTACTTATTTAACATAAGTACTCGATATATTGGTTAAATAATGTTTTTTATCTGCTTGGATATCTTCTAAAACGATAATCTAAAAAGTTTTTTAGAGCAATAGTTAATGGAATATGTAAAACAAAAAAGTTTTTTTGCCACTTTATACTCTTTGCGGGACAAAAAAACTTTTTTGTTACAGTTTAAAACCTAGTTTTTTAACTCTTTATCTTTGCGTGTGACATTGATTTGCATATCGTAAATAAAAACCGTGAAGCCTTCTTTACAATATGTAAAAATCAAGGTCTTATACTAATATTTAGGCACTTATCTCACTATAAATTAGAGAACTATAAAATTTGTCATGTACTTAGCTATTTTCGATATATCAGGGATTGACAAATCTATGCATTCAAGATACGGACAATCAGTTGATAAACTTGATGTCATATGTAATACATGTGACAACATAGCATAGTTTTGCTAAACACCTATTTGTTTCAAGGCTTGAACGGCATGACAAACTAGGTATTTTGCAACTCTCACTACTCAAATGTATCTAACAAAATATTATCTAAAACTTAAATGAAAAACCTCCCATAATATTTAATCCTTGAACAGGATACCCATACCATATATCATATTTCTGAACTAGCAGATTATTCGCTTTCAGATTTACCGAGAATTTCTTTCCTATCTGATATACTGCTCCAATATTTAAGTCGTTAATATTTCCAAGATCCACATTCTCTTCATTATAATATGACCATCTGTCAGTAGCTAAATAGTAATTGAGGGTAAGCTTCAAATTATCGATAATTGAAAGATCTGCTCTAAAATCAGCTTCGAATCCCGGTTTATTCCATGCTTTTGAAGTAGTTAAGTCATCCTTAATATTATAGAAGTTCTTTTTAAGAGAGATTGACACATTTAGCGGATTCCAAATTGTGGTTTGAATCCGTCCTCCCAAATGTGAATGAGAAAGATCACCATATGTGGGAGTTAGAAAACCATTGTCACCCAACAAAAGGAAATGCTCGTCAACAGTATGTTTATATCCTCCAAAAATGTCAAATCGAAATGCATCTAAATTTGTTATCTGAGCACCACCATTAATATCAACTATTGAGAATGATGGTTTAACAATATTGTTAGGAATAATATATCTTGATTCCTCAAACATATCAATAAACGTATTGTTCTGATAACCTCCACTAATATTCAGATATAAAGGAGCATACCTTAGCTCTACATTAGGCACCACTCTTACTTCAGTTTTGCCCACAATATGAAATAGCACATCAACACCTAGTTTCGCGTTCCAGTTTAAGCCTTTAAAGTTGATATATGGCGCAGCTCCAACTAATAGATAGTCTTTCAAATTATTATTATAAAAGGCACTTAACACACTACCATCAACACCTATCTCATTATCACTATCACCTAACAACTTATTCAGACCAACCATAGCCTCTATTCTGCTCCCCTTCTGAGGATATGCACTAAGAGTTTCAGCATATTTATTTGTAAAGTTCTTGAAGTCGAGAAAGCCTCTATAACCTAATTGCGCAGATTCATCAGAATCAACACCTAGATTGAGGTTAAAAATACCCACCTGTTGATTATTATCACCCAATTCTCTAGGTCCTTCCATTACATTACCATAATAATTGAATGCCGAATGAAGATAAGAGGCCTTGGTATTGAGCATAAACTTATCAAACTGATGTCCGTATTTTATAAGCCCCATATTGTCCATAAATTTAGCCTTATGTTTAGACTCTCCCAACACCTGATTATAATCTACATCACCATTTGTTGAGTTATGAAAGAAATTAACGGCTAGCCTATCGCTCTTATTATCGAGAATTCTGTACCCAAACGCACCATCCATATTAGCATAATTGCCTCCAGTAAAATATAGGTATCCTTTTTCGGTAGAATAAGGTATTTGAGTATTAATTGTTCCTGGTCGTGGAATGGCTATTTCAAGAGGAGGTATAGCATTTACATTCCAAGAAGAGTAGTTGGTATTTGCCTTTTGCACCACAGGTGGTCTGAGTGCCGGAAGTGAATTAATTTTATTAGACTCCATAAGAGTCGGATTAAAGTCACGGTCAAGCTCCATCTGACGAGTCAATAATGAATCCTGCGACTGTGCCGACAATCCTATTGTAAATAAAATTCCCGCAGCTATGGTATAAATAATTTTTCTCATAAAATATATTGTTTGATTTCAGTGAATCCTTACTCTTTATTTGTGTATTTAATAATTTATATTATTAGTTTAATCGCTCGTTAATCATTTGTCTTATATCAGCCTCATCTCCCGTATAATTTGACTGAAGGCTTTCAAGATATTGGCGTGCCTGAAAACTGTCTCCCTTTGCCTTATAAGTATCCGACAAAACAATTAGAGCACGTGCCATCCAATATTGATGTGGTGTACCAAGCTTCATAAACTCTTTCACCTGCTCTTCGGCTTTGTCAAACGATTGCCATTTATAGTATGTATCAGCAATAATAAACTGAGCTTCAGCTCCATATTTACTTCTAGTATCATTAGCTATGGATTTAAAATCTGCCATTGCACTCTCCACCTCTCTGGCTTGCTGATAAGCTTTTCCACGCAAATATCTTACCTCAGTTACTGTTTCGGGCGATAAATTGGATGTTTCTAACAAATCAGTTGCTGCCCTTGCAGCCTCGTGAAAACTTTCTAATTTAGTTTGTGTGCGAACTACTCCCAACAGACCAGCCTGCTTGCTAGATGTGCTCCTTGCTGTTGCAGCTAGGCGAGAATAGTCGGCCAATGCTTGTCTATAGTTACCAGCCTCGTACTCAGCCTTTGCAGTATAAGTAAGGGCATTGTCAAGATATTTTATACTGCTAGCATCTACAACTCTTCTAAAATGAACCTGTGCTTGTTGAGTATTACCTTTTTCGTCAGCCATAACACCCAAATGATAGTTTGCATCACTACTGTATGCACCATTAGGAAATGTTTGCAAATATTTGTTTAGCGCCATCTCTGCATCTGATTTACTACCTTTCATATATTGTCCTTCAGCTGCCAGATATGTAAGTGAGTCTTGACGGGAAGGAGTAATCCTCAATCCTCCAGGGAGAGAGTTTGCATAGCTAACATATGAATCTATATCATTTATATCTCTATAAACAGTTTCTAGCGAAATAAGAGCATTGCGTGCATCATCCGAACCGGGAAAGTTGCTAATAACACTTTTGTATGCCGATATGCTTTGCTGATATTGGTCATTATTATAATATAATTGTCCTAGCTGCACTCCGCCCTGGCTTGCCAAAGGACTTCGAGGAAACTCACTAACCAATCTATGAAGGGTTGATATAGCTTCACCTTCTATTCCAAGCATTGTTTGAGCACGACTCTTCTCATATAGAGCATCATCATAATACTGAGAGTTAGGAAAACGACTCATTAGGTTATCCAAAGCATTTATTTTGCCTTGATAGTTTCGCTGCAAACCCATCACAAAAGCTTTCTGATATGCTGCATAATCAGCTGACGCTGGATTAACGTCCGATGCCTGAGAATAATATACCTCAGCTTCCGAAAAGCTTCTGTTGAAATAATAACTATCTCCTATTCTATTTAATGCATCAGCATATTCAGAGCGATTTTTGTCGGCTTCTAATGATATATATTCTCTAAAAGCACCTACAGCTTGCGAATATTGTTGTTGCTTAAATCTGCTATATCCAAGATTATACCATCCCAAAGCGTAGTTCTCATCGCTAGAATTGGCACTTTTGGTAAACTGCTGAAAGTCGAGGGCAGCATTATTATAATTACCCATTCTGTAGTAAGCCTCACCACGCCAATAATAAGCACTGCTTCTTGCTTTTGAGTTATAGTTACCCAGACCAATACTATTATTAAATTGTTGTACCGCTTTATTCATATCTCCATTGATAAAATCCTGAGCACCTAGCTGAAACAATATCATCTGTTTAGCTTCAAGAATTCTATTTCCTGGATTTTTAATTCTGTTGATAGCACTAAGGGCAGCATCATAATCCTTAGTAGTTAGAAATGTTTCAGCAAGTATGTCATTCACCTGATTAGTATATTGCGAAGATGGATACTCTTTAAGAAAGTTCTCAAAAAGTGTAATTGATTCGCTAAAAACCGAGAAATTAGTTTCATGTGCAATCAATGCGTAATTAAACATTGCTGTTTCACGTACTTGTGGGTTAAAATTATCTCTAGTGGCTGCTTCAAAAGCCATTTGGGCGTCTTGTTTTCTGTTAAGTTTCAGAAAAGAATACCCCAGTTGCAATTGCGCATTTTGCGAAAGCTCATCACGCTCACCGGTTGCTTGCTGAAACATCTTTATAGCATCATCATATTTGCCAGCTTCTCTGTAAGACTGACCAATATAATATGCGTCACCACGCAAAAGGTTGTCACTTCCTGCCATGTATCTTTCATAATATGACAATGCTTTTGAACTCATCCCCATTCTGTAATAGCTGTTTCCAAGAATTCTGTTAACCTCTGCCGTATGCTGGCTGTTTGGATATCTACCAATAAAAGCCTCGGCAAGATTGATGCCCTCATCTTGTCTATCATCGAAGTAAGCAGCTTGAGCAGTATAGAAAGCGACCTCTTCACTATAGTCAGGGTGATTTGACAATCTCTGAAAACGACTTAATGCACTTTGATAGTTCCCATTCTTGTAATCAATATATCCATAATAGAAGTCCGCAGCATCTCGGTGTGTCTTGCTATTTTGAGCTAGCAGGCCAAACAAACGAGCGGCTTCTTCATTATTGCCTAGTTGCATATTTGTGTATGCAATACGAAAACTATAATTTTCTTGATCTGAGTTTGAAAGATAGTCAAGATCTGATTCACCAAACCAATATTCAGCTTCTTTCCATTCCTTTTTGTCAAAGTACCACGAACCCATTAAAAAAGCAATCTGGTTTTTATATATAGATTTAGGATTTTGATGCCAAAAGGACTGAAGCACATCTACACTTCTCTCTTCACCTCTTTTAAATGACGAAACAGCAAGCATATATCTAGCCTCATCCTTTAGAATGTTATCATCACTATCAATCAGAAACCTTGATAGCAAATCCTGTGCACCAACAAAGTTTTCAGCAAGAAACAGTTCCTTACCCTGATTAAACATCTTTTCGGGCTCAAAATTGTACGCAGTTTGTTGCGCCACTAACGATTGTGATAGAACTGTTGCGGCGATAAAGAGTAGGAAAATAATTTTTCTCATATTACTATTTAATGTTGTTCATTTCTATAATGAATATTGACTGACTTTATATTTATAAGTTTATTATGTCTGTCTCGTGATATAGAAACATTATTAAAAGACTTATGTTGTCCCAGAGAATGTAAAATTAATAATTTTCTTTTGATATTAACAATTTAGTGCCGTTTATATAGCAAAAAGCACTATTGGTCGACTGTCCGATTTAAATATTTCACAAAAGGATAAGCAGTGTTGGCAAGTTGAGTGATTTTACTTACAAACTCGTCCTGATTAATCCCCATCACGTCACCGATGTTGTGATTCACCATATAGTGTTTTAGCTTAATTAGATCAGGGTCAACAAAATCTTTAGGAAATCCGGAAGGAATTCTTTTCAATTTATCTTCATCATAAAGATTATTACCGAAAGCTTTAAAAAAATTCTCATTTGATCGAATTTGCTTTAACTCTGCATAATTATTAACAACACTAAGGCGAAGTTTTTTAAGCACTTCTGGCTCTGGATTCCAAATGCCTGCCGAAAAAAAAGACGACTCTGCATCTACATGTACATAATATCCTGCATACTTACTTTTCCATCCTAGGGGATATGATATAAAACCTGAAAAATGCTGTTTATATGGCCTTTTGTCATGCGAAAACCTAATATCACGATATATCCTAAATATACATTCCTTAGGATTTGCATTCAAGATACGGTTATCAAATTGTCCTATATTATGTATAAGATTTTGAAATATGTTATCAAACTGCGTTTTAGCATTAAAGTATAATTCTTTGTTATCGTTAAACCATTCCCGATTATTGTTTATCCCCAGCATAGTTATGAAACTTACAATTTTTTCCATCTCAATAAATAATTGTTATAGATGCAAATGTAGTTATTTAGCACCACTTAAAATCGTATTCATAATCTTTTTGAATTTATTTCAATTGCAAAGGCTTTTCAAGAGTTATGTGTGGTTCAGTCATGGTGATATTTTTATTGATTATCAGGTATCTAAAGAATCTTGCTTATTGCTATTCTCACCGAATGCATACCAAACTCATCAGGGTTGAGCTTTGCCTTATCTAAAAAGAATAGTTCAGATACATCATCTAGGGCTCTTATATTGTGGGTATTTTCAACCCTACATCTAAAAAACATATCAATAGTGTGTACCTCAAAGTTAGAATAATTATATAGATTGGGAATTGAAAACAAGAACTCATATGAAATTATATCCATATTAGTCTCTTCTTTTATCTCTCTTGTCAAAGACTCTTCTATTGTTTCATAAAGATCAGAAAATCCTCCTGGTAAATCCAAAGTACCTTTGGCAGGTTCTTTAGCCCTTCGTGCAACTAAGATTTCTCCTTTTTCATTTTCGATTATTGCCACCACTGCAGCCGAAGGGTTAAAATAGTAAGTGAATCCACATGAGTGACATCGTTTTGACTTATCGTTGTTTATCTCAAAACTCTCAGAACCACACTTGGGGCAATATTTAAATAGAGATAGAGGATGTTGCATTATTTTGTAAATTACTTTTGGAGATTAGTATTTATTTATCGAATAATCCACAGATTATCCGATAAATAAATTGAATAACTAGTATTCTATTTCGTTGCTATTTCCACAATTCCAGTCTTGGGTAATTCTCTATTTCTTTTGTCAACAGACTCTACCAAACGGCCAGCAAGTTCGGCAAATGCTATACCTGTTATGCTATCAGTATTAAGTGCAGCAGGCTTGCCTTGATCACCTGCCTCGCGTATACTCTGCACAATAGGAATTTGTCCTAGTAATGGATACCCGTTTTCTTCAGCAAGATTTTTACAACCATCCTTACCAAATATATAATATTTATTTTCTGGTAATTCAGCAGGTGTAAACCAGGCCATGTTCTCCACCAAGCCCAGAATTGGAACGTTTACCTTGTCGCCTGTAAACATGCTGATGCCTTTTCGAGCATCGGCAAGTGCCACTTCTTGAGGTGTGCTTACTATCACTGCTCCAGTGATTGCTAAAGTCTGCACCAATGTAAGATGTATATCACTGGTTCCAGGAGGAAGATCGATTAGGAAATAGTCAAGTTCGCCCCAATCAGCATCAGCAATCAATTGTTTCAAAGCATTTGTTGCCATAGCACCTCTCCACACCACCGCATCGTCCTTATTAACAAAAAATCCTATCGAGAGCATTTTCACACCATAGTTTTCTATAGGCTCTATAAGATCACGACCGTCTTTCTTTTCTAACATAGGACGAGCACCTTCAACATCAAGCATTTTTGGAATTGAAGGGCCAAATATATCAGCATCCAAAATTCCGACTTTATATCCTTTTTGTGCCAGTGCAATTGCCAGGTTGGTACAGATAGTACTCTTACCTACCCCACCCTTGCCAGAAGAAACGGCAACAATATTCTTAACGTCGGGTAACAATTTGGTTACCGCAGGACGTGGCGCCTGTTTTGACTTCACATAGATATTACCTTTTATTTCAATATCTTTATCTGCATGCAGTAAAATTGCCTGTTCGCACATTTTTACGAGCGAACGAATGAATGGATCATTAGCCTTCTCAGTAACCAGAGTTAAGCTAACTTTCATTCCATCTATATGGATGTCTTCATCCACCATTCCCATAGACACAATGTCTTGCCCTGTACCTGGATAACGTACCGTACGCAGAGCGTCAATAATTAGTTTGGGATATATTGCCATAATCAATTATATTTAAAATATTAACTAGAGTGAGTATCTCTCTCCTTATTGCTTATTATTATTCCACATTAGCATTGCGTCCAAAACTTCGATAGCTGTCACGTTCAATCTCAATATCAGGCTCAATCCAATCTTTGTCTTTAGGACACACATATTTTATATACTTTATATCAATTCCTCTGGCACGCCATTGTTGTTCATAGAATGTTTGAATCTGCAATATATCATCCTCTATGCCAGAATTATATAAGTCTTCGAAATTAAACAATGTCTCCAGATTATTCTCCTTTATCATTGCATTAGTATATGTATATAAAAAATTACTATCAGTTTTAAGATGAACAATACCATTCGATTTTAATATCTTGCTATACTCGTTCATGAATCTGGTAGATGTCAGTCTCTTATTGGTCTTTTGCATCTGAGGATCAGGAAATGTTATCCATATTTCTGAAACCTCGCCTGGAGCAAAGAAAAAAGATATTTGCTCAATATGAGTACGTACAAAAGCCACATTGAAGAGGTTTTTCTCCAATGCCTCTGTTGCACCAGTCCACATACGTGCACCCTTAATATCAATTCCAATAAAGTTCTTGTTAGGGAATTTGCTTGCCAGACCTACAGTATATTCGCCCTTGCCACACCCAAGCTCAAGGACAATTGGATTATCATTTTTAAAATATTCATTCCATTTCCCTTTTAGCGGGAAGCCTTCATTTTTCAGTCTGTCAAAACCATATTCGAAAACGTGATCATAAGTTGCCATGTCAGCAAACTTTGCCAGCTTATTTTTTGCCATCTTTTGTATATTACGATGTTAGTGCTGACAAAATTACAAATAAAAATATATAAAGGCAATTATAGATATGGCAAATAACGTCTCACGAAATATAAGCCAATGTCAATCTCTCGGATCACCAACATAAAACACCTCCATGAAAACAACAAACCCAATTTGACTAAAGCATAATAACCATCAGGAAATAATAAAGCATAGTGGTGATGGTTAAAGTTAGTACTATTATTCTATTGTATTTGCCATATACAGTGCAATTCTACATCTATATTTCTATTGTATACATGAAATACAATAGAAATCTACATGTATATTCGTATCGTTCGTGCCACATACAATGCAAATCTACACATGGATTTGTATCGTTCGTATCAAATACAATATGATTCTACTACATAAATTGTAGTAGTTTATCGTAAAAATAAATCTAGTTAGGTAGTTGATTTACTCCTCTATTCTAAAATTTAATCATAGTAGAGTAGCCGTAAGATATATGTCGAATTGTGAATATTAATTTAGAACTAATTACAGCAAATATTTTACACAACACATCAAACTCATATCTTTTAGTTTAAAAAAGAAACTTTTACACAAGTATTTATTACACTTTAAATCAGAAATACAATTATTTCAAGAAAAAAGACAGCTATTTAGATTTATTCTATAACTTTGTCAATCAATTATAAAAACAATCTTTATTAAGTATGAAAGTAAATGACATTATGGCACAACTCGAAGCTCGTCATCCAGGCGAGGCTGAGTTTCTGCAAGCAGTGAAAGAAGTACTCATCTCAATTGAAGATGTATATAACGAACATCCTGAGTTTGAGAAAGCAGGTATTATTGAGAGAATAGTAGAACCCGATCGTATAATAACTTTCCGTGTACCATGGGTTGATGATAATGGCAAGGTGCATGTAAATATCGGCCACAGAGTACAATTTAACGGTGCAATCGGTCCTTACAAAGGTGGCATTCGCTTTCATCCATCAGTTTCGTTGTCTTCTTTAAAGTTTTTAGGTTTTGAGCAAACATTTAAAAATGCTTTGACAACCCTACCTATGGGAGGTGGAAAAGGAGGTTCTGATTTTTCTCCTAAAGGTCGTTCAGATGCCGAAATAATGAGATTTTGCCAAGCGTTCGTAACAGAGTTGTGGCGTAATATTGGCCCCGACACAGATGTACCCGCTGGAGACATTGGTGTAGGTGGTCGTGAAGTAGGCTACATGTATGGAATGTATAAAAAACTGGCACGTGAGCACACTGGCACATTCACAGGCAAGGGTGCATCATTTGGTGGTTCACGACTTCGTCCTGAAGCAACAGGTTATGGAGCTTTATACTTTGTGAATCAAATGTGCGATGAGCATAGTATTGATTTAAAAGGAAAAACTGTAGCCGTATCTGGCTTTGGAAACGTAGCATGGGGTGCTACAATGAAAGCAACTGAACTTGGGGCTAAAGTTGTCGCAATTTCTGGTCCTGATGGATATATATATGACGAGGAGGGAATAAATACTCCCGAGAAATTTGGAATGATGCTTGAACTTCGCAACTCTGGAAATGATGTTGTTGAGCCATATATTGAGCAATATCCTAATGCTAAGTTTTTTGCTGGAAAAAAACCATGGGAATGCAAGGTTGATATAGCGCTTCCATGTGCAATTCAGAATGAGCTAAACCTAGAAGATGCCAAAAAGCTTAAAGCAAACGGGGTTACACTTGTAGCTGAGGTTTCAAATATGGGATGCACAGCAGAAGCTGTTGACTTCTTTATTGAAAATAAAATGCTATTTGCTCCTGGCAAAGCTGTTAATGCAGGTGGCGTTGCTTGTTCTGGTTTAGAGATGACACAAAACGCTATGCACATTTCGTGGACAAGCGAAGAAGTAGATAAATGGCTACATCAAATAATGGGTGATATCCACAGTCAGTGTGTAAACCATGGCAAAGATGGTGAATATACCAACTATGTGAAGGGAGCCAATATTGCCGGTTTTATGAAAGTTGCTGATGCAATGATAGCACAAGGAGTAGTATAAAGACAGAAATAGAAAAAACATTTTTTCAACAAATATGAAATAGCCGCAGCAAAATAGCTGTCGGCTATTTTTTTGTATCTTTGTATTTTAAAATTTAACAATATTATTCATTATGAGCAGGAAATGGCAAATAGCCATTATTGGTACAATAATACATTTAATGCTGGGCACTGTGTACGCGTGGAGCTTTTTTCAAACACCAGTTGCAGAATTGGCTGGCTGGACAAACTCACAAGCTGCATGGGCTTTTAGTTTATCAATATTTATGCTAGGTACAACTTCTGCCTGGGCAGGAGGTAAAATAAATAAATACGGTCCTTTCAAGATGACATTTATTGGAGGAGTACTGTATGCATTGGGATATTTGATTTCAGGATTTGCTCTTTCTCAGCAGTCATTATTACTATTATACCTCGGTTTTGGTATAATAGGTGGAATTGGTCTAGGATTGGCCTACGTTACTCCTGTAGCCACAGTATCGGCATGGTTCACTAAAAATCAGGGCTTGGCAACTGGAATGGTTGTTATGGGATTTGGCTTTGGTGCTCTCGCAATGTCAAAGTTTATTGCCCCTCTCTTTCTTACAATAACTGAGAATAACCTAAGTACCACTTTCTACTATATTGGTCTGGTAGTTCTTGCTATTATTCCAATTTCTTCATTAGCACTGAAAATGCCAGATAGCAATACTAAAAAAGTAACGGAAATAGCGGACCAAAAGAAGGGTGAATCGATTATAAAACACATATTCAAGAAGCCTTTCATTGTTGTTTGGACAATATTTACAATAAATATTATTGCAGGAATGATTTTTATATCATTTCAGTCACCATTATTGCAAGATTTAATAAAACTCGGGATGCCTGATAACACAGACTTTACAAGTCCCGAAGTTATAGCATCACTAGCAGCATCGGGAGCCACTTTAATTGCAATTAGCTCTATCTTTAATGGATTGGGAAGATTTGCGTGGGGTGGATTTTCAGATAAGTTCGGAAAAATGCAGACATTTAGGTTGTTATTAGGACTACAAGCTATAATATTTATAACTTTGATATTTGTCACAAGCCCTATTATTTTTTCTGTACTAGTATGTATGGTATTACTAAGCTATGGCGGAGGTTTTGGTGTATTACCTTCATTGGCAAAAGACATTTATGGTGACCAGCTGATGGCTTCTGCATATGGAGGATTGCTCACTGCCTGGGGTGTTGGAGGTATTATTGGGCCTCAGATTGTGGCATTTATGAAAGATAACTATGCTGATAATGCAGGGTTGTATGCATTTATTGTGGGTAGTGCTTTGCTTGTGTGTGGTCTATTAATTAGCTTTGTGTATAAGCCTGATAATAAATAAGGCTCACTTATTATTTTAATTA
>CAYFTB010000066.1:8806-12606 GCA_964345875.1 uncultured Proteiniphilum sp. | reverse complement strand
TAATCAAACATATCATCTATACCTTCATTTTTCTTTATAGGGTCTAAGCTTTCGTAAAAGTCGGGTGAGTATCGCTGTGAATCAACACATGGGTTGCGATATTCATCAGGTATCTCAAACACTCCATCATCTTTTATATTTAGGCTTTTGTCTGCATACACCTTTTGATAAAATAACCCATGAATTGGTAGAGCAGCAGCTGCACCTTGTCCGTAAGCCATTCGGTCAAAATGAATTGAAGGTTCTTCGCCTCCTACCCAACAAGCAGCCACCATTTCGGGTGTAAACGACATAAACCAAGCATCAGAGTTGTCATTACTTGTTCCTGTTTTAGCTCCCATTTCCCCCTTAAGATTGTATATTCGGCGCAATCGGCCACCAGTTCCCCCATCCACAACGGCCTTCAGCATATCAATCATTTTATAGGAAGTTGATTCACTAAAAATCTCATGTGTTGATGGCACAAAAGAGGATATTACATTTCCATACGAATCTTCAATTCTTGTAACCAACATAGGCTCTACCCTAATGCCTCTGTTAACAAAAGCAGTGTAAGCTCCTGCCATTTCATATACTGAAGCATCATTAGGCCCCAATGCAAGCGAAACCACAGGGTCAGCTTTTGACTTGAGTCCAAAGGAACTAATAAGACGCGAAAATGCATAAGGAGAAAACAGTTTCATAAGATATGCAGTTACCCAATTGCTTGAGTTTTGCAATCCCCATTTTATTGTTACAAATTCTCCTTGATTTGATGAGTTTGAATTTCTAGGTGTCCATGGAATTCCATTTTCATCAATAATAGTTTGTGGCTCATGAATTGTTCCATCACATGGAGTAAGGCCTTCCTCCATAGCTAAAGTGTATAGATATGGTTTTATAGTAGATCCTATCTGTCTCTTTCCACTAGACACCATATCATATTTGAAATGAGAGAAATCAGGACCACCCACATAAGCTTTTATATGTCCAGTCATTGGGTGCATTGCCATAAATCCTGTTCTTAGGAATCCTTTGTGGTAGCGAATTGAATCCCAAGGTGTCATTATAGTATCTATATCACCTTGCCACGAAAACACTTTCATTTCAACGGGTTCATCCTTGAAATTGCTCAATATTCTTTCTTCTGTCCAACCCTCTTTTTTCAAGATTCTGTATCTATCAGTCTGCTTCATGGCCGTTTTCATCAAGCCATCCACCTTATCAGCAACATCATTAGCATAAGGAGCATACTTTTTACCCTTTTTCTCATTGGTAAAGTGTTTCTGCAAATATCCTCCGAGATGCTCTCTGACAGCCTGCTCAGCATATTCCTGCATTCTCGAATCAATAGTTGAATAAATCTTCAATCCATCAGTATAGATATCGTAGCTTGAACCATCTGACTTCTTATTTTTATTACACCAACCATACAATGGATTACTCTCCCACGAGGTTGAATCTTCAAAAAACTGCTGTGTTTGCCATGCAGCATAATTCTTCTTATTGGGCTTATTTGCCATCATCATTTTGGCAAGATTCTGCCTGTAGTATGGAGCGGGAATAGAAATATGATCAACCCGTCTAAAGTTTAATTCTATAGGAAGATTGCTTAATGAATCTGCTTCACTTTTACTTAAGAAACCATGCTTTCTCATCTGACTCAGCACCACATCTCTTCTATCTCGAGTCATTTCTTCACGTCTCACAGGATTGTATAACGAAGAGTTTTTCAACATCCCTACAAGCATAGCCGATTCTTGAATATTTAGATCAATTGGTGCTTTATTGAAGTATGTTTTAGCTGCAGACTTTACACCTATAGCATTATAGTTAAAGTCGTATTTATTAAGATATAGATTTATAATCTCATCTTTGGTATAGTGACGTTCCAGTTTTACTGCAATTATCCACTCTATTGGTTTTTGAAATGCACGCTTGAGTTTACTACCAGCCTTTGGCGAATATAACAGCTTAGCTAGCTGCTGAGTGATGGTACTTCCTCCACCACTACTCTCATGCTGAAATAAGAGCGTTTTAAAAATTGCCCTACCTAAACCAATTGCGTCAATACCTGAGTGAGTATAAAACCTATGATCTTCAGTAGCAACCAATGCATTTATTAAATTTGGCGACAACTCGCTATAATCAATAAAAATTCTGTTATCGCTACTTTGAGAATAAGTAAACAATAACTGATCATCCGAAGAGATTACTTGTGATGCATATTTGTCGATAGGATTTTCCAGCTCCTCAATCTGAGGCAGATAACCGATTATTCCAGACGAAATAAGTGAGAAAGCTATTACACTAGCTGCAATAAACAAGAACATCAATGCCCAAAGTGATTTTATAAAACGACGCTTGAGTGATAGCTTTGATGAATCTTTTTTCTTTACTGACTTAGTTTTTTTTCCCATTTTGTATTTTGTAATAAACTACAATTATTTTTTTAATGTCTATATTGCCACAAAAGTAAGCAAATCCATTGAATTAGCTGATGTATTGATTATTAAAAAATGATATAGGGTATATTTCACAACTAATGAGTACGTAATTACTCAAAAGATTATCAAACCAAGTAGCTTAACTTTGACGCACTTACATTTTGCAAAAACTTAGCTCATTTCTCCTCTTAGTGAAGTTGCCATTAATTGCTGCACCTCTTCATAAGTCTTGGTATTTCCTTGCAGTGTAATAAGCTTAGCCAATGCAGCCTCAGCAGTCATATCATGTCCAGAAATAACGCCTAGTTTTTCAAGATGCTGTCCTGTACCATATCTGTGCATCTCTACATTTCCATATAAACACTGCGTTACGTTCACAATAAAAACTCCTCTTTTTATAGCATCATCTAGCAAATCGATAAACCACTGATCACGAAGTGCATTGCCAGACCCAAAAGTTTCGAGTACAACACCCTTTAATCCCTCAACAGATAATATCGCACGAACAACGCCCTCCTGAATTCCGGGAAACAACTTAAGTATAACAACATTATCATCAAGATTATAATTGAATGTGACAGGCTTATTATAATCAGGAGTCAATATAAACTTATCGTGATATTTAATATCCACACCAACCTCTGCAAGATATGGATAATTAGGACTATTAAACGCACTGAAGTTATCAGCATTAATCTTGGAGGTTCTGTTTCCCCTCATCAATAGATTTTGCATATAAATACACAGTTCAGGAACGATTGGTCTCCCAAACTCATCTTTGTCCGCTGCAATCTCAAGTGCGGTGATTAGATTTTCTTTTCCATCTGTCCTAAGTTTTCCGATAGGCAATTGAGATCCAGTAAGAATTACAGGCTTGGTTAAATTTTGGAACATAAAGCTAAGCACTGAAGCCGTATATGACATTGTGTCGGTGCCATGTAGAATTACGAATCCATCATACTGGTCGTACTTATCTTGTACAACCTTAGTAATCTTAATCCAATTGGCGGGCTTTATCTCAGATGAGTCTATTGGAGGATCGAAAAGATACGTATCTACATTGAACTTTAATCTTTTCATTTCAGGCATATTTGATTTTAAATGACTGAAGTTAAAAGCTTCGAGAGCACCTGTCTCAGGATTTTCAACCATACCAATGGTTCCACCAGTGTAGATTAGCAAAACGTTAGCACTTTGACTGATCATATGTTGTTTTTTCAACAAAAATAAACAATTTGTCTAATATACGTATATAAAAAGACGGCTAAACATAAAACAGGCTTGAAAAGCATAATCACCACACAATAGAATAAAATCCTATATTAGATGACATAATTTCCTTGTAGATTTTATCTGTTCGTGTTACGAACGATA
>CAYFTB010000066.1:0-8706 GCA_964345875.1 uncultured Proteiniphilum sp. | reverse complement strand
ACGAACGATATAAATCTATATGTAGATTTCCATCGTATAACATAAATACAATATAAATATAGCATAAACTTTTATCACCACCGAATGGATTTATTTTTCACAGACCGGTGTTTATATCTTGTCAACTTTGGTTTATTACACCTACAGATCTCTATTTATGATACCCAATTCTCTTTATTGACTCTGCATGATATTAATGAATGGTTATGAATCAAGACTAGCTCAAGAACAAGAAACTTGAATAACACCGCTACTAGAAAGTGTATAATGCAATTGAACATTTGCCAACATTCACTGCGAGGCTATTACTTTTACTATTACTTATTAAGATTAAAATAAAAAATCTATAACTTTCAAGCTAGATTATCAGGACTATAAGATATATTTTTGTATTTTTGCAACACGTTATCAAGCAATTCAACTTTATTCATTCTTTTCTACACGCTAGTTTGTGGTTATTCATGCTATATGTGTTAATTAATAAGCAAATAATGAATGCAGCCTATCATGTTTATTATAAAACAGAACAAAACTGATAACAACAGACCTCGTATAATTAGAACAATATTTAAAAATAGAAATATATATATACATTATGCAAACAATGGATTCATTCAATTTTGCCAACAAAAAGGCATTTGTGAGAGTGGACTTTAATGTTCCTCTTGACGACAACTTCAACATTTCGGATGACACACGTATTCGTGCAGCGCTACCAACTCTAAAAAAGATTTTGGCTGATGGGGGAAGTGTGATAATAGGTTCTCACCTTGGAAGACCTAAGGGTGCAACTGATAAATTCAGCTTGAAACATATTCTTCCAAAAATCTCAGAACTACTTGGAACAGAAGTTCAATTTGCAAACGACTGCATGGGTGAGGAAGCATCAGAAAAATCAGCAGCCTTGAAACCTGGCGAAGTTCTTTTGTTGGAAAACCTACGTTTTTATGCAGAAGAAGAAGGCAAACCACGTGGTTTGGCAGAAGAGGCATCAGATGAAGAAATAGCGGAGGCTAAGAAGAAGGTAAAAGAATCTCAAAAAGCATTCACTAAGAAACTTGCTTCATATGCTGATGTTTATGTAAACGACGCATTTGGAACTGCACACAGAGCTCATGCATCCACAGCACTTATTGCTGATTATTTTGACACAGATAACAAACTATTTGGATATCTACTTCAAAAAGAGGTTACTTCAGTAGAGAAGGTTCTAAAAGAAACTCAACGTCCATTTACTGCAATTATGGGAGGCTCTAAAGTATCTTCAAAAATCGAGATTATAAAAACACTTCTAAATAAAGTTGATAATCTAATCTTGGCTGGAGGAATGACTTATACATTTGCAAAAGCATATGGTGGCGAAATAGGCAGCTCAATTGTAGAGAATGACAAACTTGATTTAGCAAAGGAAATTGTAGAATTAGCTAAAGCAAAAGGTGTAAATCTTGTTCTTGCTACTGATGCTAAAACTGCTGACAGCTTTAGCAATGATGCTAAAACTGGATATGCTCCAGTAAAAAATATTCCTGAAGGGTGGGAAGGCCTAGACATTGGTCCTGATTCTGAAAAGTTATTTGAAGAGGTTATTCTTAATTCAAAAACAATACTTTGGAATGGACCTGTTGGAGTATTTGAATTTGACAACTTTGACAAAGGTTCAAGAACTGTTTCTAATGCTATTGTTAAAGCTACAGATAACGGTGCTTTTTCACTTGTAGGTGGAGGCGACTCAGTGGCTTGTATCAATAAATTTGGACAAGCAGATCAAGTTTCATACGTATCTACTGGTGGTGGTGCATTGCTTGAGATGATTGAAGGCAAAACACTTCCTGGCGTTAAAGCTATCAGAGGATATTAGTATAAAGATATAAAGTATCACTGTCATTTGTGTGATACACATTAAACCACGTTTTATGCTAATGAGCAGAAAACAGAATTAAAAATCTAACCGTGCAACATCTGCACGGTTTTCTTTTCAAATATCATCCAAAGAAATACGAAACAATAGACATTATTTAAAAATGATATTTAGAGATTTGACTTTCAAACAAATTAAGACTTATATACTGTTGGTTATTTTGCTTGTTTTGAGTTGTAATATATCAGCTCAAAACAAACAACATATATTAATAAATAAGGATACTACAACATACTTCACACCCGAAAAGAACATGCTTAGGGCATCCACAATCGGCTTTGGCGTGAATATAGGCATCTGGTCGTTCAGCAGATATATTACGCATGAAGACTTTGCATATATCAGTCTGCAAACATTAAAGAGAAATCTTAGAACATACCCTGTATGGGATTCGGACAAATTCTCGACAAACCTTATTGGACACCCATATCATGGTTCGCTATACTACAATGCGGCCAGGGCTAATGGATATTCTTTCTATGGTTCAATCCCTTTCACACTAGCAGGAAGTCTGATGTGGGAGTTTGCAATGGAAAACGAACCTCCATCCCGAAATGACTTAATATCAACTACCTTTGGTGGAGTGGCATTAGGTGAAATTACTTTCAGACTCTCTGATTTAATTTTAGACAATCGAACCTCAGGAGCAAATCGTTTTTGGCGTGAATTGTTTGCAGGAATTATTGCTCCAACAAGGCTAGTAAATAGGTTGGCGACAGGTAAAGCATGGCAATATAGCCCTTCAAGAGGCAACTATATGCCAAGAGCTCCTATAAAAGGCAGTCTCACAGTAGGTGCTCGTAATATTACCGACTATGATACTACTCAGAAATATGGTATAAGCACCAAAGCAGGTATTGAATATGGAGAGATATTTGACTATGAAATAGAAAAACCATATGAATGGTTTCAAGCTAAAGCTCAACTAGACTTCGTTGCATCAAGTTTTTCGCTGACTCAAATAAATATTATAGGAGCATTACAAACTTATGAATTATATAATAAGAACAACTGGCAAATGCTAGGAGGAGTATTTCAGCATTTCAATTATTTTAATTCAAAAGTAATCAAATCAGACAACACTGAGTTCAGACCCTATTATATATCAGAAGCTGCATCAGTTGGAGCAGGATTAATAATAGAAAGAGAAAGTGAAAAGTTCAGTCTTAAAAGCATGTTATTTGCTAACGGGATAGCATTAGGTGCAAGCATATCAGATCACTTCGAAATTGACAGTCGTGACTACAATATGGGAAGTGGCTTTAGTCTGAAAGGGCAAATAGATTTAATATTCAATAAAAAATTCAGAACAAAATTCAAAGCCGAAAATTATAACATCTACACATGGATGGGATATGATGAGGGACTTGACTTTAAGGACCTGACAAATTATGATAAGGCATTTCTTGACACGCAAGGAGACAAAAGTGTGGCAAGGCTGTATTTAATAGGGCTAACACTAGAATATGACCTGACAGACAAACTATATCTGGGACTTGAACGATATAGGTATATACGAAAAACTAGATATAAATATATGCCTGATGTTTCATACAAAGCATGGGACGATTTTCTGCACTTAGGCTTTATATTTTAGGTTTTGTAATTTGATCACTATAATACTTGTTATTTTAATAGTCTTAAACTGATTTATACACAAACAATTTAAAAGTAACATATTTATTTTGTAATTTTGAACGTTTTTCTGGGGCCTTATCTCCAGAACAACCAAATAAATAAAACAATGAACATTTCATACAACTGGCTTAAAGAGTATATTAAATTTGATTTAACACCACAGGAAACTGCTGATGCCCTGACATCAATAGGCTTAGAGACCGGAGGAGTTGAAGAAATACAAAGCATCCGCGGAGGACTCGAAGGATTAGTAATCGGCGAAGTATTAACATGCAAACCTCATCCGGCTTCTGATCATCTAAGTATGACTACCGTAAATATAGGAGGTGACGAAGCTTTAAATATTGTTTGTGGGGCACCTAATGTAGCAAAAGGCCAGAAGGTGGTGGTTGCAACAATCGGAACTAAAATATACTTTGGGGACACCGAAGTGACTATCAAACGATCAAAAATCAGAGGAGAGGAATCTCATGGAATGATTTGTTCCGAAGAAGAGATAGGAATCGGTTCTGCTAGTGATGGAATAATAGTATTGCCTGAAGATGCCAAAGTGGGTACAGCTGCAAAAGATTATTACAATATCAAAAGTGATTTTGTTTTTGAAATAGATATAACACCAAATCGAGTTGATGGAACATCACATTATGGTGTAGCCAGAGATTTAGCAGCATATCTGCAACAAGCAGAAAAAAAACATGAATTAATCAAACCTTCTGTTGAGAAATTCAAAATAGACAAAGAAGAAGGCGGAATAGACATTGAGGTTGAGAACATCGAAGCCTGCCCAAGATACTCAGGTCTAACAATGCGTAATATTACGGTTAAGGAAAGTCCAGACTGGCTAAAGAATAAGTTACTGTTGATAGGACTTCGTCCGATAAACAACATTGTGGATATTACCAACTTTATTCTTCACGAAACTGGTCATCCAATGCACGCTTTTGATGCAAAACATATCCCATCGAATAAGGTTGTAGTGAAAACGCTACCAGCCAAAACCAAGTTTATTACTCTTGACGAGGAAGAACGTGAACTTCACGAGAACGACCTTATGATTTGTAATTCAGAAGATGGAATGTGCATTGCAGGAGTATTTGGAGGTTTGGTATCTGGAGTAACGGAATCAACAACTGATATATTTCTTGAGTCGGCATACTTCCATCCTACATGGGTACGCAAAACAGCTCGACGTCACGGTTTAAGCACCGACTCGTCTTTCAGATTTGAACGCGGTGTTGACCCTAACAACACAGTATATGTATTGAAAAGAGCTGCAATGCTTATCAAAGAGATTGCTGGAGGAGAAATCGAGGGAAAAATCAGAGATTTCTATCCCAATATAATAGAGAGACCAACTGTAAGCCTAAGCTACCGCAAGGTAAAAAGTCTTATAGGAAAAGAAATTGACAAGCAAACAATAAAGAATATTCTTTCTAGTCTTGAAATAGAAATAGAAGCGGAGACCGAATCCGAACTAACATTGCGTATTCCAACATATCGAGTAGATGTGTTGCGTGATGTGGATGTAATCGAGGAGATTCTAAGAATATACGGATACAACAATATAGAATTCAGCGATTCTGTAAAATCTAATTTATCTTATCAAACAGATACTGACCGCAAATATAAGTTGCAGACACTTATTTCTGAACAACTTACAGCTGCGGGATTCTATGAGATAATGAACAACTCGCTTACGAGCAGGTCATATTATGAGAATAATGAGGTATATCCTATAAAAAATAATGTTTCAATCCTAAACCAACTAAGTAACGATTTGGGTGTAATGCGACAAACTCTACTCTATGGAGGACTTGAAAGTATAGCTTACAACAGAAATAGGAAACACAACGATTTAAAGTTTTATGAGTTTGGCAACTGCTATACTTGTAACTTAGAAAAGAAACGAGAAAATAACATTCTTGCTCAATATCAGGAAGAAACAAAAATTGGACTATGGATTTGTGGCAAGCATTCAAAAGATAGTTGGGCAGTAGCTGAAGCTGAAAGCTCTATATTTGAACTAAAAGCTTATATTGAAAATATACTTTCACGTACTGGGTTAAATAACAGACAGGTAGTTTTTGAACCTTTAGAAACTCCTCTCTACTCTGATGGAATGATTATTAAAACTCATAAAAGAGTTATAGGTTCGTTTGGTATTGTTTCCAAAAAAACTCTCAAAGCATTTGATATTGATACCGATGTATATTTCGCAGAGATGAATTGGGATTTACTTATGAAAGAGAGCTCTTCTAAAACTATTAAGTTTTCAGAAATATCAAAATATCCAACTGTAAGCCGAGACCTAGCATTACTAATTGACAATAATATAAAGTTCTCGGAAATAGAGCAAATTGCAATCAAATCTGAAAGAAAAATACTGAAGCAAGTTACTCTGTTTGACGTTTATGAGGGGAAAAACCTACCAGAAGGCAAGAAATCTTATGCAGTAAACTTTATGCTTCAGGATGAAGAGAAAACTCTTAACGACAAGCAGATAGATGCAGTTATGAAAAAAATCCAGTATAACTTGGAAAAAGAACTAGGTGCTACACTTAGATAAACAATAAATATATTAGAATAAACTACACAAAGCAAAATCCAGAATATGGGAAGAGCATTTGAATATCGAAAAGAAAGAAAGATGAAACGATGGGGCAATATGTCTCGCGTATTCACTAAGATTGGAAAAGAAATTACGATTGCAACTAAATCAGGGGGACCTGATCCAGACACCAATCCACGACTTCGTGTACTTATCCAACAGGCAAAGAAAGAAAATATGCCTAAGGACAATGTCGAGCGTGCAATAAAGAAAGCAACCGACAGAGACGCCTCAGACTACAAAGAGGTGATTTATGAGGGCTATGGACCTCACGGAATAGCAATTGTGGTGGAAACAGCTACAGACAACACTACAAGGACTGTAGCAAATGTGAGAAGCTATTTTAATAAATATGGCGGGTCACTTGGCACAACAGGTAGTCTTGAGTTCCTATTTGACCACAAGTGCGTTTTCAAAATATCTGAGAAGGAAGGTGTATCACTTGAAGATCTAGAGCTTGAGTTGATTGATTACGGAGTTGACGAGTTAGTCGCGGAAGAAGGAGAAATATACCTTTATGGTGAGTTCAAATCATATGCTGAAATTCAATCATATCTTGAAAGTAATAACTTTGAGATTAACTCCGCAGAATTTGAAAGAATCCCTCACGACACAAAAGAACTTGATGATGAGCAAAAGGCTCAGATAGAAAAACTATTAGAGAAATTTGAAGAAGATGACGATGTGCAGAACGTGTTTCACAATATGGAAATGTAGCATACCTAATTTACACAAATGAAAAGTTAACAAGGAGGGTAGCAGTAACAACTATCCTCCTTTTCAATACCAAAATTCACATTACATGCTATTTCACAAAGCTTTAATCAGAGAAAAATAAAATATCACTAAAAAAGAGAGAAAAAATAATTACTTTTGATGTTCTAAATAACACTCTACCTATTGATGATATGACGTTAAAAATACCAACAACACTCTGTTTAAGTATATTAATATTTCTTTCCGGATGTAATGGGGATATTTTTATAGACAATTATTTACCAGAAAAACAAAATGAATTTATAATTTCAGAAACGAATAATAGTATTGAAGTTGATTTCAAATCGGATAACTGGGGGCTATTTAATGTTTTTTGTGAGACTTCTGATCCATACACTGCCAACGCATACACAATTAATGGCGAGTACACTTATTTTCCCTTAAATGAAAAAGAACTAGGCATTGTTCATTACAAAAGTAACTATATAGATGTTCATGTAGAGAAAAAGAGTGGCAATAAACTAAAAGTTATACTTAATGAAAACTTACACAATGCAAGTGTGCAAATGCTGATAAAGGTAGGCAACGAAGTTAATAATAAAAGTATAAAAGTCATACTATCTCCCACACAAAAATATCAGATTGACAGTGTTGTTTATGATTGGGACAAACTTAAAGTTTATGAGTCACACTTAAGGCGAGTAAGCTCTATTAATGTTAATAACCAAGACTCTTCTATACCCATCACTCTTACCTTTTTCCCGTTTAGAGAATCTACACGTGAAATTACATTTTACGACCCAACATCAATATGGAATGAGGAGAATTACAACAGGCTACTAGGCACTCCACTACCGCAGATAACAATTCCAGATATAATAGATGCAAAACCTGTGATTAGTGACACCAAAGTCAACTTTGGTATTCAATACCAAAAGTTAGCAACAACATTAGACAAAGACCTGTCCGTTGATGAAACCGTTGATGGTTTTACCAGTAGAGAAATAGTGGTTTATAATACATTGAGAGTATATTCAGTGCCTTACTATATACATATGTCTAATCCAAGAACAGGAAAGGAACTCACCTTCTTAGGAGAGCTAAGTAGTGATGAACCCACAGATTATTTAATCTTAAAAAAATAGTAGATGAAAACTAAGATTAATAGGATTGCACTGAGGGCAATTATAGTGATTTTATTGTTAAATCTAATACCTATAGATATTTTAGCGACTGTCAGAGATTCCACATCAAACAAAATCATACATTTGATAGGTGTTGATGTAAAACCGGGATACTTAGTCCCCACCCACGATTTCTTTAAAGGAAATAATAATGCTCAGAAAAAGATGAACTCCACTCTTTCCGGGCATATAAAGTATGGGTTCAAGTTTTCTCCAAATAGTAGTATGGGAAAAGTATATCCACACGCCATACAGGGAATTGGGGTAGGCTATAATACCTTCTATAACTCTTATGAGATTGGCAATCCTATTGCTATCTACATTTTTCAAACATCAAGGATAACAAACATTACTCAAAACCTATCCTTTGATTATGAATGGAATTTTGGAGCTTCGTTTGGTTGGAAGAAGTACGATAGAATAAATAATCCGCTAAATAAGGTTGTCGGCTCTAAGACTAACGCATATATAGATCTAGGTTTTCTGTTAAACTGGCAAATAGCACCAAATACGAACCTACGTGGTGGGATAAATGTTGCACACTATTCAAATGGGAACACAAGTAATCCTAATGCAGGCGTAAACGTAATAGGTGCTTCAATAGGAGTGGTACGTTTTCTAGGAAACAATGAAAAAAACAC
>CAYFTB010000065.1:0-12722 GCA_964345875.1 uncultured Proteiniphilum sp. | reverse complement strand
TATTAAATCTCATTGCTATTAATTTTAAGTTGAATATGGAGAACTAAAAGAAAAAACAAAGCGTAACGAACGCTCTATATGCTAATTCGCTACGCTTTGCCCAAATTCTGTCTTTCGATATGTGTTTATTCTATACTGAATCCATTCATTTTTAATTCAATAAATGTCGGAAACAATCTATTCTTCATCTCTAATTCTTTTTCGTGGTGATCTAACACCACCCCTTCTGTCATCTCTATTCAAATCATTGTTATTAAAGTCACGTGATCTTCTATCTTTATCAAACGATCGTTCTTTTGGTTGACGATTTTTATCAAAAGTCCTTTCTCTGTTGAAAGGTTTGTTTTCTCTGTTGAAATCTCCGCTTTTAGAATCGCGTGGTCTTCTATCTCTGTCAAATGAATGTTCCTTTGGTTGACGATTTCTGTCAAAAGCCCTTTCTCTATTGAAAGGTTTATCTTCTCTGCTGAAATCTCCACTTTTAATATCGCGTGGTCTTCTATCTCTGTCAAATGAATGTTCTCTTGACTGACGATTTTTATCAAAAGTTCTTTCTCGATTGAAAGGTTTATCTTCTCTGTTGAAATAATCACTTTTGTCAAAATGCTTCTTATCTATATCAGCAACCCTATCAGAATCAAATGATTTTTTCGGTCTGTCAAATGAATTATTCTTGTTAAAAGGTCTTTTATCTTTATCAAAAGATGAGCGTTCACGATTGAACGGCTTTCTATCTCTATCGCCAGATTTGTCAAAATCACGTCTTGGTCTGTCAGTTCTGTTCGGCCTGTCATTCCTATCAGCTCTATCAAAATCTCTGCGTCTTGGTCTCTCATCATTTTCTTGAGATTCTTCTTGTTGTCTCGATCGTCTATATCCCTCTCGTGAATTTCTATCCTGACTGCTAAACTTCTGCGATCTTTTTTCACGTTTCATTGCTGATTCGGGTCTTTCTTCAGGATTATGTTCTGTTCTTTTTCCTTCAAATATTTCATACTCTCTCATTTCACATTCAAGAGCTCCATTGAAAAGGAAAAATCTTTTTGATGGTTTTAGACCTATCTTGTCAAACAGTTCTTTTTTGTAGCTAAGCACAAAAGAATCATACCCTACAAATACGTGTTTCAAACGCTCACCAATCATAGAATATAAATCATCAAGGTCATCTACCTTCAGACGTTCACCATATGGAGGATTGGTCATCAACACTCCCACAGGCTGAGGAGCTTCAGTATATTGCTGAATAGACTTTAACGATATGTCAATATACTTTTTTACCCCTGCATTCTTAACATTTTGTTCTGCTGCAGAAATTGCTTTTACTGACACATCCGAACCTATGATTCTATAATTAAATTCACGGGAAGTAGAGTCATCATTATATATCTCACTAAATAACTCTTCGTCGAAGTCATTCCATTTTTCAAAACCAAAGCCCTGACGATGTATCCCAGGAGGAGTGCCAGTAGCTATCATTGCTGCCTCAATTAGCAGAGTGCCCGAACCGCACATGGGATCTATAAAGTTACTTTCACCTCTCCATCCCGATTTCATAATCATGCCAGCTGCCAGCACTTCATTCAATGGAGCTTCAGTTTGAGCAATACGATATCCTCTTTTATGAAGTGACTCACCCGAACTGTCAAGAGCCAAGGTACATTTATTATGTGCAATATGAATATTAAACACCAAATCAGGATTGGTCAAACTAACCGAAGGACGCTTACCATACTTTTCCTGAAACCAGTCTGCAATAGCATCTTTGACTCTATAAGCTACAAACTTTGAGTGTTTGAATATATATGAAAAGACTACTGAATCAATGGAAAATGTTTTGTCCAATGTCAAATATTCATCCCAGTTGATAGACTTCACTGCTTCATAAACCTCATCAGCATTTTCCGCCTTAAAATTATGTATTGGTTTAAGTATTCTAAGAGCGGTTCGGCAATGAACGTTTGCTTTATACATTAAAGCTTTATCACCAGTAAAGGATACCATTCGTGTACCTATTTCCACATCATTGGCTCCAAACTGTATAAGCTCTTCTGCAAGAACATCCTCGAGTTCAGCCATCGTTTTGGCTATCATTGGATATTTTTCGGTTTGACTCATTCTTTTATATTCAATTAATTATGGCGCAAAGGTAAGAAGTTTTTTGTGAAATCTTTTCTGAGGACTCACTGATTACATTTTGTTTATAATTTCACCTTAATCTTCGTTAGTTTACCCTCATTCTTAAATGCGTCAAGAGCAGTTATCACATAGGTATATTTATTGTTTCCCCCCTCAAAAGGAAGAACAAAGAAGTTATCACGAGTTACTGCCAGAATATTGTCGGGTTTGTTAGTATTAATTTTTTCTCCCTTTCTAAACCTATACACCACATACATTTGAGCATTCTCTGGATTATGTTGGTCCTTAGGCTTTTCCCATGTCAAAAAGTGCATATCCTCTGTAAACATCTCTGTAAGTTTCTTCACCTTGTCTGGCTTTCCTATGTGCATATGAGTGTAAGCAGGTATAAGAGCTTTATTTCGATGTAGATCTGTCTTCAAGATATTAGCTGAATTTTCAGCATTATCCAATACCTGATATCCATACCAATAGCAGTTACCATCAACATATGGCATCTGACGCGATTGTATAATTTTTACCTCTAGCTCATTTCTGTCGGTGCTTCGCTTAATATCCTGACCAATATATAGTGGTTGCTTAAAGTTATTATCATTCCACCATTTCAACAAAGTTGTATAATCTGCTGCTGAGTGACCCATTTCCCAATAAATTTGCGGAAGATTGTAATCTACCCAACCATTTTTCACCCACAGCTTTACATCAGCAAACAAGTCGTCATAGTTTTGTAATCCGTTAGTGTTGCTACCCTCAGGATGGCTTCTCTGATTTCTATAAATTCCAAAGGGACTTACACCAAATCTGACCCATGGCTTGACAGACGATATTGTATATTTGACTTCCTTAATCAAAAGATTCACATTATTCCTTCTCCAGTCATTTCTTTGTTCTGATCCAAAGCCCTGTGCTGCACCGTATCTACTGAAACTTTCATCATCAGGAAAGTTTACACCAGCAATAGGGTAAGGGTAAAAGTAGTCATCCATATGAATAGCATCCACATCATATCTTGATACTATATCATAGACCACATTACAAATAAAGCCCCTATTTTCGGGCAATCCCGGATCAAAGAAAGTTTGAGCACCATACTGTACAAATCTTTCAGGATGCTTCCAATAGATATGATCAGGTGACAGTTGATTTCCTTCGCTTGCTTTTGCACGATAAGGATTAAGCCAAGCATGTAGCTCCATTCCACGCTTATGACATTCATCAATAATATAAGCCAAAGGATCAAAGCTTGCATCATCGGGTGCTAATCCTTGCTGGCCAGTCAAGTATCTACTCCAGGGTTCATAGTTTGACTTATAAAAAGCATCGGCTTCGGGACGTACCTGAAAAATAACTGCATTTATGCCTGCTTCATCAAGCTTACGAATCATTTCAGCAATATAATGCTTCATTGCAGCACTATTCATTTGCTGATACCTCGACTGAAAAACTGTCTGTATCCAAGCTCCCCGAAACTCATGTTTTGGATTTTTCACATGAGATTCACTTACGGAACTTTTAGACGCACCACAAGACATAATTACTAAGAATGTAATAGCAACTACAAAATAACGGAAAAAACGTATCATATTTTTATTTGAAATTTTTCTTACGGGAATACTATATAATCATCTCCTCCACCAGCTAGAGTGGTGGGGACAAACTGCTTAGGATAAATAATAATTCTGCTATAATTAGGGAAACGCTGTGCAAGACGATAAGGCAAATTGTCCAACACTGGGATGTGAGAGACTCCCCCACTATGTGCAGACACTATGATAATCATATCTTTCTTATTGATTTGTTTTTCAAAAGATAATGAATGATCCCAATCAGTAAATGGTTCAAAAATAAAATTACCCGAATTTTTATATCCTAACATTATTTCCTGAGTATTAGGATGGCCTAGATGCAACACAGGTATCGACAATTCAGATGAAAGTTTTGAAACCTTTTCTACCCATAGTGCAAAACCATCCTCTTTCTCTGCAAGCCTAGGAGAAACAAGCACAATACGCTCATGATATATCAATTCATTTTCCACATGACACATCCATAAGTTCTTGTCCATCTTTTTAATAATGAGTTCCACCTTTTCTCCCAATATTTTATCAATGAGCCCTACCCTTCCCGGCCATCCAAGAATTACAATATCTGCAATAGTTTCGCGAGCCATCCTCACAATTCCATCTGCAGGATTATGATCAATTGTTGTAATTATATCAACATTTATTTCGGCTGCGGTAGCAGTTTCAACAAATTCTTTCAGGTTTTTTCTGAAACCCACAATATTTTTTTCGGCCTCAACATCATTTACTACTACACCTAACAATGAAATAGGATTTACAGATTTCTTATCTTTAAGCAACAGTGCTAATTCCACATGATGACCTATATTGGAGGGATTTGCAATAGGCACTAATATTTTTTCCTGAGCAAACTCACCCATCGCAGATGGAGACAATGGTTCATCTTCTTCAGAAATCACGATCTCCTTAGCTGCCTTTTGAGTTACAAACGAAGCCCACACACAAGTTATAAGAATAAGAATAATAGTTCCATTAAGAATATACTCATCTAAAATACCAGCTTTAAAGCCCACTATAATAACAGCAAGTGTAGCAGCTGCATGAGAACTACTCAATCCGAATATAAGATTACGCTGAGTAATTGAATATTTATAAGTTTTTTGCGTTGCATAAGCTGCCAACCATTTGCCAATCAAAGCAACTAATGTCAAAACAACTGCGACCCACACTGTCCCAAAACCATCAAGTACTACTGAAATGTTTACCAACATACCAACAGAAATCAGAAATACAGGAATGAATAATGCATTTCCAATAAATTCAATCCTATTCATAAGAGCAGATGTTTGCGGAATCAGTTTATTCAAAGCCAAACCAGCAGCAAATGCTCCAATAATTGGTTCAATACCTCCAATTTCAGCAAGATATCCAGCAAGGAATACGATAAGAAGCACAAATATATAATTTGAATATTTTTCGTATTGTGCACGACGGAAATACCACTTTGCTATTCGTGGAATAATAAAGAACATGATTACTGAAAACAATACGAGTGAAATCAATAACTTAAGAAAGAAACTAAATTGCAGCCCACCCTCGTTATTAGACAACACTACGGCCAGAATAATAAGAACAGCAGTATCAGTAAAAATAGTTCCTCCTGCTGTAATTGCTACAGCCTCATTTCGGGAAACTCCCAATCTGCTCACAATTGGATAAGTAACCAGAGTGTGAGTAGCAAACATACTTGCGGTAAGAAAACTAGTGTTGAAATCGTAACCTAAAACATAATGAACCACTGGAAATCCAATGATAAGAGGTATCATAAAAGTGTAGAATCCAAACGCAAGACTTTTGTTTTTATTTTTAGTAAATTCATTAAGGTCTAGTTCCAGACCGACAATAAACATGATGTAGAGCAAGCCAATGGTTGAAAACATTTCCACACTGGCATTAGAGCTATCAATCAGGTTAAATCCATGAGGACCTATTAAGACCCCGGATAATATCAATCCGATAACACTTGGAACATTTAGACGACGTAACAATATAGGGGCTAGAAATATTATTATTAACAATGTTGCAAAAACCAATATAGGATTGGTAAAAGGCAACATAATATTTAAAATATAACTTGAGAATAAATCAGTCATCTAATCTAAAATACTTTTCTTCTGTTTTGTATTTTACAAAAATAGCGAAAATAATTTGCAATTATGATTTAACTCATTTTTTTGTGGCAATCAAACTCATTATATTTGCATGTTGAATAAGATTTTATGAAGATAGAAAAACAAATAGAACTCAAAGGAGTAAGAGTCAATAATCTTAAAAATATTGATGTCGTTATTCCACGAAATACATTTACAGTAATCACAGGTCTATCAGGTTCTGGAAAGTCAAGTCTCGCATTTGACACACTTTATGCAGAGGGACAACGCCGATATGTGGAGAGCTTGTCATCTTACGCTAGACAATTCCTAGGAAGAATGCATAAACCTGAATGTGATTATATTAAGGGAATTCCACCAGCTATAGCAATAGAACAAAAGGTAAATACACGTAATCCACGATCCACCGTAGGAACTTCAACAGAAATATACGAATATATACGTCTGTTATTTGCACGAATAGGAAAGACTATATCTCCTATCTCAGGTGAAGTAGTAAAAAAACATAATGTCAGCGATGTTATTTCTAAAATGAAAGAATATCGTGAGGGCACCCGAATGGCTGTTTACGCTCCAATACAACTGAGAAACAACAGAACTCTGCAAGAACAGCTTGATATACTAATGAAAGAAGGGTTCTCGAGAGTAGATGTAAACAATACTTTTTACAAAATTGAAGAGCTTCTTCAGATGAAAGAGCTTCCAGCTCAGGAAGAAATTAATATTGTAATAGATAGACTCTCTTGTTCAAGCGACAAATCAACCATCAACAGGCTATCCGACTCAATTGAAACTGCATTTCTAGAAGGTAACGGAGAGTGTAGTGTTAGCTTTTGGACACCAGAAAACATAGAATCATTTGTGTTTTCAAATAGATTCGAAGCAGATGGCATTACATTTGAAGAGCCTACCGACTTGATGTTTAATTTTAATAGCCCTGTAGGAGCTTGCCCCACATGTGAAGGTTTCGGCAAAGTTGTAGGAATAGATGAGAACCTAGTAATTTCAGACAAAAGCTTATCAGTTCATGAAGAATGCGTTCAGTGCTGGAGAGGAACCAAAATGGTAGAATGGAAACGTGAGTTTGAGATGAATGCATACAAAGCTGACTTCCCCATTCATCGGGCATACTATGACCTCACAGACGAAGAAAAACAATTGCTCTGGAACGGCAATCAAGAGCTTGGTATCTGGGGTATTAATGATTTTTTCAAAATGCTTGAAGAAAATCTTTATAAAATTCAGAACAGGGTTATGCTTGCACGTTATAGAGGAAAAACAATTTGTCCAACGTGCAAAGGAACAAGATTGAAAAAAGAGGCTAGCTATGTAAAGATAGGTGGCAAGAGCGTTAGTCAGTTAGTTGTACTTCCAATTACTGAATTAAAAGAATTCTTCGACAATCTAGAGCTTAGTGAAACTGATAGCGCAATATCTAAACGATTGATGATAGAGATTAATAACAGAATTGATTTTCTTGTTAATGTAGGGTTAGGCTATCTTACTCTTAACAGGCTTTCAAACTCTTTATCAGGTGGCGAAAGTCAGCGTATCAATCTGGCATCATCTTTGGGTAGCAGCCTTGTGGGGTCGTTATACATTCTTGATGAGCCTAGTATTGGTCTTCACTCAAGAGACACATATCTTTTAATCAAAGTATTGAGACAACTTCAACAGCTAGGCAACACAGTGGTAGTAGTAGAGCATGACGAAGATATTATTCGTGCTGCTGACTATATTATTGATATAGGCCCCAAAGCTGGACGATTGGGAGGCGAAGTTGTTTATCAAGGAGATGCATCAAAACTAACAAAGGAAAGTAATAGCTACACTGTTAAGTATTTAACAGGCGAAGAGAACATTGAAGTCCCTACATTACGCCGCAAATGGAACAACTACATAGAGGTCAAAGGGGTAAGACAAAACAATCTTAAAAATATTGATGTCAAGTTTCCTCTTAATGTAATGACCGTAGTAACAGGTGTAAGTGGTTCGGGAAAATCATCACTAATTAATGATGTTCTGAATAATTCGCTTCAACATCATTACAAAGGGACTGCACTTGAGCATAGCGAGCTTACGTCAATATCAGGAGATATAGATCTTGCGAAGTCTGTTGAATTTGTGGATCAAAATCCTATTGGACGGTCATCGCGTTCAAATCCCGTAACATACGTAAAAGCATATGATGAGATACGCAAACTATTCTCAGAATGCCCTCTTTCTAAACAGATGAAATATACACCTGCATTCTTTTCATTCAATGTAGATGGAGGTAGATGTGAAGAGTGTAAAGGTGAAGGCACTGTAACTGTAGAAATGCAATTTATGGCTGACATTCAGCTTGAATGCGAATCGTGCCATGGCAAAAGATTCAAATCAGATATTCTGGAGGTTGAATATAAAGGCTACAATATTTATGATATACTAGAAATGACAATTGATGAAGCAATCGATTTTTTCGGCAAACAAAAAGGTAAGACCGAACAAAAAATTGCCCATCGTATGAAATCACTTCAAGATGTAGGACTTGGATATATTAAGCTTGGACAATCTTCATCCACATTGTCTGGAGGGGAGAATCAAAGAGTTAAATTAGCATATTACCTAGGTGAGGAGAAAGCTGAGCCAACAATCTTTATATTTGATGAGCCAACAACGGGACTACACTTTCATGATATAAAAACACTCCTCAAGGCTCTTAATGCACTAATAGAAAGAGGACATACAGTTATTATTATCGAACATAATATTGATGTAATAAAATGTGCTGATTATGTGATTGATTTAGGACCCGAAGGTGGAATTGCAGGTGGCAATATAGTGGCGACTGGCACACCCGAAGAGGTATCAGAGAATGATAACTCATATACAGGACATTTCCTCAAAGAAAAGCTATAGATTACGAATAATCCAATATAAAATAACTACAGTAAAGACTATTATTCCTGCATATTTCCCAAACAATGATTTCTCTAATTTGGGGAAGCGTTGCTTTCCTCCCAGATATTCCACATACACTCCTGATATAATATAAGGAATTGCAAAAATAATAAACGCATTATATCTTAATGCTTCTCCAATTCGCAAATGCATTAGGCTATGCAAAGCTCTTTGCGTTCCACATCCTGGACACTCAAGCCCTGTAGTAGCATAAAAAGGGCATTGAGGGAAAAAGGATACATTTTCAGGATTATACACATACAAAACAATAGCCGCAAGCACAAGTAATATACTTATGCCTGCGGCTATAATTATTCTTTTAGAACTGCTCACCAACTCAAGAAATCAGTAGTTATATATACTATAAGCTCCATCACCTATAAATTGAGTAATTTCATTAAGAAAATCTCCCCTCATCATAGTAAAAAGCATTACAATTATATTTATTATACCAGCCACAAGTCCTACCAAAGTCCATATACGAGCACGATTAGACAGTCGTTCTGCCCTATCATAATTGGCAGCATAGTAATTAGAATTTACCTGTATTCCATTTACCAAACCTAAAATGCCAAATATAGGAAAGCAACACAATGTAACCAGTAAAGACTGCCATACCCAATTAGATGGCTTCAGAGGAGGAATATAATCCTTCTGAGGCTCATTTTCGTTAGGCAAATCTGGCGGAGCAATCATATTGTTATCGTCATTATCAATATATGTCATATTATCACTTTTAAATTGAAAATGCTGAACTATCTGCAAAACCGCCCATGATGCCACTTAAAGAAACACCTAGAACTAACATCAATATAATGGCAACAACAAGTAGAGCTATCCATCCGATAGTAACCCAAAAAGTAATCTTAGTCCATCGACCAGCTTCTCTTGAAGATTCTTTTGCCAATGAATACTCGCCGGCACGATATTGAGGCTCAACTTTCATAGAGTAAACAAAAGCAGCAATACCAATCAAGCTAAGAATATTTCCACAAAAAACTATTGGAAGAATAGTTATTAGTATGGACTCTACAAGCCATGTCTTTGGCATAGGCTCAACCTCTACCTTCTTAGGCTCCTCTTCTTTCTTAGGCTCTTCCTGATTAAATACAGGTGCTACAGGAGCTGGTGGAACCTGAGGAGGATAATAACCCACACTTTCTGCAAACAAAGAAGCTAAATCCTCTACCTCAGATGCAGGCTTCCAGTCAGTCATCCCGTTAGTCCACACAAGGGTGTCGCGTTTAATACTCTCGTCTCTTAGCTCTTCAGGTGAGAAAGTGCCTTTCTGTTTACCTGAAATGTCTATATAAAAATAACGATTCATTTTGTAGGTTTTTAAATAAGTTTCTATTTATAATCGTCTGGCGTAATTTTAATTACTCTAATAATATTTCCCGACTCGTCTCTATAATCATACTCAATAGATACATTGTTTTCGGTGAATATTTTCAATTCTGGATTAATCTGAAATGCCTCTTTTATATTGGTTCTCGTCTGTGACTCCATCTCATCCATCAATTTATCTGGGGTATCTGTATTAACTATTTGATATAAATATCTGAATACGCCATCTGGATCTACTTCAGCTCCTAAAAACACAGTATTTTCATCCAATTGGGCAGGGGCTGATTCATTTAGCTCATCAGCTATTTTAGATAATTGGCGTCTAAGCTCATTTTTTCCTGAACAACTAATCAAAAACAATGTGATTAGAATACTCAGTAATAAATTAGTCCTTAATTTCATTATTATATATGTTATTGACACAAAGTTAGAAAAGTAAATTGACAGTGAAAATAAAAAGCTAAAAAAAAGCAATCAATCGTTTGTATATTAGCAAAGAAAAAAATATCTATATAAAACATTGAGAGCGTATTGTGTGTAATAACATGAGAAAATTTAAACACCAAAGTTGTAAACAAAAATTAGCAGAATATCTCACGACATCCTGCTAACCATGTTAACCTTAAATCTAATACTATTATGAAAAAACCACATCGCAAATATAAAAAAGATATTTTATACCACCAAATAATTTCAATATAAAATTAAATAATAATTTTAGCTTACATTTTGCCATCGTGATTATTACTAAATGTTCCATATAATATACTAAAAAGATATTCGATATGATTAAATTGAGGGAAGCCCCATCCCTGTTATTTTTCTATACAAATCCAGTGCATAAACATCAGTCATACCTGACACAAAATCTAATATTGATTGCATTTTAGTATATAAATCATCTTTCTGCGGCTTGTATTGCTCGGGTATTCGTTGCAAAAGAAGCTTTGAATAAACATGATCAGGTTTTAGTATTGCTTCCGTAAACACATCGAGCAGAAAGCCAATTATTCTATACCCAGCAAGTTCTATATCTAATACATCTTTTGAGAAGTAGATTTTTTGATATGCAAACTCTGAGCATTTTTTATAAGCGTCTCGTGAGAGTTGTGGTATATTATCAATCAAAGAACCTTTATGCTTGCCCGACAAAATAGACTCTTCGCACTTAATAAACTCCTCAGAGCATTGATTAACAAGAAGTCCTATCACACTTGCACGCAAATAAGCTATTTGTTCATTAACATCACCAAGTAGATTCATATTGTTTATTCGACGCTGTTTCTTCTCCTCATCAAAAAAGTTTAGCATAAGCTCAAACGCTTTGTCTTTAGTAATGAGATGGAGTTTATGAGCATCTTCAATATCCATCAGCTGATAGCAAATATCATCAGCAGCCTCCACCAAATACACAAGTGGGTATCTTACAAACTTAAGAGGTTTATCTGTCACCCTGATAATACCCAGCTTGTCGGCAATGGCAGCATAGTCATCAAGTTCTGAAGCAAAAAAACCAAACTTATTTTTCCCACCACTCAACGCAGATTCGAATGGGTACTTAACAATAGAAGCTAATGTGGAATATGTGAGAGCAAAACCACCTTTTCGTTTTCCATAAAATTGGTGCATCAATAGACGTATAGCATTTGCATTACCCTCAAAACAGGTGAAGTCAGTCCAATGTCCGCCTTCAGACATTATCTGCTCCTCCATATTTCGTCCTTTCCCTTCGGAGAAAAAAGTTGATATTGCCTTCTCGCCCGAATGACCAAATGGAGGATTGCCCATATCGTGAGCCAAACAAGCAGCAGCTACAATAGCCCCAATCTCTTCGAAATGAGCCTTTGAGTCCGGATATTTTTCACGAAGTGCCTGACCAACAATATTCCCAATCGATCGACCCACACTTGCCACCTCCAAACTATGTGTCAACCGATTATGCACAAACACACTCCCAGGAAGCGGAAACACCTGTGTTTTATTTTGAAGCCTTCTGAAAGGTGATGAAAATATCAATCTGTCATAATCACGCTCATATTCGCTACGGTTATGTGTATTCTCATCATGATAATCCTCCATACCGAAGCGCATAGTAGAAAATAGTTTTTCCCAGTTCATCATATTTATATTATTTTCTTCTAAAAAACAAAGATAGTGAAAGTTGACATAATTATTTATGATATTGAGCCTCTGGTGTGATAACAAACCCAAACCGTGATACTTCAAAAGTTAGTTATATTTCTATTGTATAAGGTCAATACAATAGAAATATACATGTAGATTTTCATCGTTCGTAACCTATACAATACAAATCCACATATGAATTTGTATTGTTCGTAGCTTATATAATGTAATTACACATGCAGATTCTTATTGTTCGTGATATAAACAGTTGAATTATAGTATCAATTATATTCTTCTAAATAGAGTTTTAATAAGAAAAGGTTTCTTATCTTTGTGTTAAAGTGTGGGTTAATTGATTGCTGACCAGCATTTAAACTTTAATAAACGAACATATGAAACAAATAGATCAAAATTTACAGAAAACACCGAAACAACTTACTTTATTGTGGGGACGCACTCTGCATAACGCAGAATTTAT
>CAYFTB010000064.1:0-12748 GCA_964345875.1 uncultured Proteiniphilum sp. | reverse complement strand
CGTCAGACAATAAAAAAGAAGAATAAGGAGAAACAAGCCATCCCGATATCTGTCGGGACTATAGATAATATAAATACACAAAAAGGCATCCCAACATTTGATGAGCTCCTTGAAGATGAGATATTTTTTAAGGTTCTTGCCGTCAATCCCGAATGACGGATTGAGAAGTTGAATGGATGAAAGGGTTATATCCACATCTCATTCATAATTTGACATCAAGTGGCCTTAATAGCATTAAAATATGATTAGATATTAATAGGTTTAGTATATTAACCCGATTAATATCTCAAAATACCATATCAATGCCTTAATCTAATACAATGTCTGTACCACATTATATCTAGCAGAATGATTGTCTCATTCATTGATAAGAATTGAATTATTTTATATCTTTGATTTTGATTGTTAAATCATTACTAATCATATTAGAATAATTATGTCAATATTTAGCAAAAGTTATGAGCATTATCTTGGTCTAGCACTCAGTGGAGGAGGGGCTAGAGGATTTGCACACTTAGGAGTGCTCAAAGTGTTGGAATCATACAATCTTAAACCTGACGTATTAGTCGGTACTAGTGCTGGTGCTTTGGCTGGAGTGTTTTATGCAGATGGATTTACGCCAGACGAAATAGCTGAGTTGTTTCAACATAAGGACTTTAAGGATTTTGTAGAATTGACTGTTCCCAAAACAGGTTTTTTTAAAAGTAGTGGAATAGATAAGTTCTTGAAAAATAATTTGAGGTCAAGCAAGTTTGAACAATTACAAATACCATTCAAAGCCGTTACCACAGATTGGCTAAATGGAAGAGTTTCTGTTTTTTCAGAAGGAGACTCTCTGATTGATGCTGTTGTTGCTTCCTGCTCAGTTCCTATGGTGTTTAAGCCCAAAGAAATTGATGGTATTCCGTATGTTGACGGTGGATTGCTCAAAAACTTTCCAGTATCAATCATAAGGAAAGAATGTAAGTTCGTTATCGGAGTTAATGTTTCATTAGCAATGCCATTGCAAGATAGAGCTAATATGAAGAATACGGCCGAGCGTGTATTTAAGCTTATGTCTAATTCTAATACTCTTTTAGATAGGAAAATGTGTGATATTTTAGTTGAGACTCCATCTTTTGAGAGATATTTTATGTTTGATCTAAAGAATATTGATGAGATAATAGAATTAGGTTATTGTGCAGCTACAGAATCGCTAGCTAAAGAGAGTTCGCGTCGTATGATAAATAGATACTATAGGCATAAAGAATTGGAACAAAAGGTGCAAAATAGAATAAATAGGTTTAGATAATCAGTTAAAGATGAAAGAAGAAAAAATATTTATCTACCAAATATTGCCTCGCTTGTTGGGTAATACTGATGCTGTAAATAAACAAAATGGCACAATTGATGAAAATGGTTGTGGTAAATTTGATGATATTTCTAATGTGCTGCTTAAAGAGCTAAAGCAAAATGGATACACACATATATGGTTAATTGGAATATTAGCTCATGCTTCAACTACTGATTATACGAGATTTGGAATACCGCATGAGTTTCCAGAAATAATAAAAGGAAAAGCTGGTTCGCCTTATGCCGTGAGAGACTATTATGATGTTGACCCTGATCTTGCAACAGATGTTGAAAAAAGGATGTTAGAGTTCGAAAGCTGTCTTATGCGAATTCATGAAGCAGAGCTGAAGGTGCTGATTGATTTTATACCAAATCATCTGGCACGCAATTATAAATCTGTAAATAAACCGGAAGGCAAATTGGATTTTGGGGAGAATGATAACACGCAAGTAGCTTTTTCTCCGAATAACAACTTCTACTATTTGCCTGGTCAAGAGTTGCAACTTAGATTCCTTGAAAACCAAGATAAAAAACAAAATTATAAAGAAATTCCAGCTAGGGCCACAGGTAATAATAGTTTCACTAGTACTCCTTCTGAATATGACTGGTACGAAACTATTAAGCTAAATTATGGTGTTAATTATTTAGATGGAGACACGAAGCACTTTAATCCAATTCCAGACACTTGGCATAAGATGAGGGATATTTTGATTTATTGGGCAGATAAGGGTGTGGATGGATTCAGGTGTGATATGGCAGAAATGGTTCCTATCGAGTTTTGGGAGTGGGTTGTGCCACAAATTAAATTGCTTTATCCTCAATTATTATTTATTGCTGAAATTTATAATCCTTCATTGTATAGATCTTTTCTAGGTGACAACATTTTTGATTATTTATACGACAAAGTTGGTGTGTATGATATATTGAAGGATGTGTCTTGTGGATATCGTCCTGCTTCTGATATTAGCTTTGAATTAAATAAAGTGGGAGATATACAACATCAGATGCTTAATTTTATTGAGAACCATGATGAACAGCGTGTTGCATCCGATTTCTTCCTAGGTTATGGCGATAAGGGCAAAGCGGCAATGATAGTCTCTTCGTGTATTAATACAAATCCAGTGATGGTATATTTTGGTCAAGAACTGGGTGAGCGTGGTATGGATGAGGAGGGATTTAGTGGATTAGATGGTAGAACATCAATATTTGACTATTGGTCTGTTGATTCCGTAAGAAGATGGAATAATGATGGAAAGTGGAATGATGTACTATTGACAAAAGGCGAAATAGACCTAAAATTATTTTATTCTAAATTGATATTACTTTGTAATAATGAGCAATCAATTGCAAAGGGTAGATTTTATGATTTGATGTACGCCAATTATGAAAACGACAAATTTAATTCAACAAAGCAGTTTGCCTTTCTAAGAGGATATAATAGCGAGCTAATATTGGTAGTGGTGAATTTTGATGACAAACCTGCAAAGGTTTCAATAAGTATTCCTGATCACGCTTTCGCTTTCTTTGAGCTTTCCGAAAAGACTAAGTTTGTGGCTATGCCACTATTAAGTAATGATATAGTTGATGAAAATATCAAATTTAAAAGGAATGAATTGATAAATATTGAGGTTAAACAATTCAGCGGAGAAATATATAAAGTTATTACTTTATCATAGCATTCATCATTTAATTTTGTAATTTTGCAGCCGTAATTAGATATGGTAAAATATCTTTTGCTGTTTATATAACTTAATAAAAAATATTATCAATAGGTCATGCAAGAATTACCTTTTAAAGTTTTTTCAGGTACAAAATCTCGCAATTTTGCTGAAAAAGTTTGTGCAAGTCTAGGTTGTCCCTTAGGCAATATGATTGTGGAACATTTTGCCGATGGAGAATTTTCTGTTTCATACGAGGAGTCCATTCGTGGAAAACAAGTATTTCTGATTCAATCAACTTATCCCAATTCTGATAATTTGATGGAGTTACTTTTAATGATTGATGCTGCTAAACGTGCATCGGCCAAATCCATAGTTGCTGTTATTCCATACTTTGGATGGGCACGTCAAGACAGAAAAGATAAACCCAGAGTTAGCATTGGTGCTAAACTAATAGCGGATATGCTAGCTGCTGCAGGTATAAATCGCCTTATAACAATGGATTTGCATGCAGATCAAATTCAAGGCTTTTTTGATGTTCCTGTTGATCATCTATATGCTTCAGGTGTATTCGTGGATTATATGAAATCGTTTAATCAGGAAAACCTTGTTATTGCTACCCCAGACGTAGGTGGAACAAAAAGGGCTAGTGCATATGCTAAATTTTTAGGTTGTCCGATGGTAATTTGTTATAAACTTAGAAAGAAAGCAAATGAAATATCAGACATGCAAATTATTGGTGATGTTACTGGTATGGATGTTTTGCTGATTGATGATATTGTAGATACTGCTGGAACTATGACACGTGCAGCTGACTTGATGATGCACCATGGTGCTAAATCTGTTAGAGCAATTGCCAGTCACGCGGTTATGTCTGATCCTGCAAGTGATAGAGTTGAAGGCTCACATCTATCAGAAATAATTTTCACTGATAGTATTCCATACAATAAATCATGTAGCAAAGTTAAAGTTCTTTCAGTTGCGGATATGTTTGCAAATGCAATCAGACGAGTTTGCAATAATGAATCTATAAGCTCACTATACGTTGTATAGACCACGTAAAGGACAATAATATTGTAAGTATTAGTACATTTTCTGAATGTATATATCATAATAAAATAAGACTCTAGCGATATATTATCACTAGAGTCTTAATATTTTAATCCTGTTTATTGGTGTTGTTTTATTATTATAGTAGAATATCGTGCTTGCTTTGGGATTATTTGTTGTAGAACATTGAAACATATTCTTTTTTAAATCTCTTGCTCAATATATTTGATTTTTTTGCTTCCTTCTGAATCTTAGCTAGTGATTTATCCATATTTTTCCCAGGGTTAAAACTGTGAGATATTAATTTCACAGAAATAGTCTCACTATCTTCCGTAATTACTTCCATTACTATAGTTTTGTCTTCAATTACAGTATTTTCTATCAAAATAATTGAATAATCTTTTGTACCATCACAATCGATATTAATATTATCATATCCCATATGAGAAATACTAATTTTTTCAATCTTATTATTTATAGGCCTTTTTACTTTTCCGGTTTCATTTGTAATGGCATTGTCTATTAGCTTATTCGACTTTGATAGAAACTCTACTAGTACCCCTGATTTTGGATAGCTATTGATGTCTTTTACAGATATATTTATGGAATCTTTGCTTGTAGATTCTAGTTCTTTATATTGAGATTTATTTCCTGAGTATTTCCCAGTTTTAACTATTAGAAAGTTGTCTTCAAATTCATATGTGCCTTCGCCTACAATTTGGGTTGTCAGAGCTCCAAAATCACTGATGTTAAAAATAACATTATTATTATTGAAAGATAATGAGTCACTTTTGTTCTTGTAACATCCTTCAAGTTGCTGCCCAAAAGTTGGTATAGATATTAGTAAAATTAAAATGTGTATTGATATACGTTTCATAATGTTTTATTGCATATTAATGTAAGTGCAAAAATAATACATTTAAACAACTTTATAAAATATGATTCAAGATATTAGATAGGAGGTATTAAACAAATACGGAAGCGATTAATAAAAATCGCTTCCGTACGAAAAGTATTATTAATTCTTTAGATTAATCATCTTTATTCTGTTCTTGATACTCCTTGAGAAGTTTATCTTGTACATCAGATGGAACAAGTTCGTATTCAGCAAATTTCATAGTGAAAGATGCTCTGCCTCCTGTTAATGAACTTAAGGAGGTAGAATAGCTTGACATTTCTTTTAATGGAACTCTGGCATTAATCTTCTCTATACCTTTCTCGCTTTCCATTCCCATAATCATAGCTCTGCGTCCTTGTAAGTCACTCATCACATCACCCATATAATCGCTTGGCACAGATACCACAATTTCATAAATTGGTTCTAGAATCTTTGGCCCTGCATTTCTAAAGGCTTCGCTAAAAGCGTTACGTCCAGCTAACATAAATGAAATCTCGTTGGAGTCAACAGGGTGCATTTTTCCGTCATACACAATAACTCTGACATCCCTGGCGTATGATCCGGTAAGAGGACCTTGCTCCAAACGTCCCATTATTCCTTTTAGTATCGCAGGAAGAAATCTTGTATCAATTGAGCCACCTACAATACTATTTACAAATACAAGTTTGCCACCCCAATCAAGGTTTACTGTTTGAACATCACGAGCTTGAATCTTAAACTCTTGACCATTAAACTTGTAAACTTCTTTTACTGGCTCTCCATCAATATAAGGCTCTACAATAAGATGAACTTCTCCAAATTGTCCAGCCCCACCTGATTGCTTTCTATGTCGATAATCAGAGCGAGATTGTTTGGTAATAGTTTCTCTGTATGGAATTCTTGGCTCTTGGAATTCAATTTCAACCTTATCATTATTTTCTAGTCTCCATTGCATTGTTTTTAAATGGAATTCACCCTGTCCTGAAACTATTGTCTGTTTCAATTCTTTCGAAACTTCGATTATTAAAGATGGATCTTCTTCTCTCATTCTAGTGAGAGCTTCGCTTAGTTTTTCGGAATTTGCCTCTAGTTTTGCTTTTATAGCTCTTCTGAATCGTGGTGTAGGATACTTGATGAAATTAAACTTGTTTTCTGAACCTTTAGAGTTCAATGTATTTCCAGTTCTTACATCTTTGAGTTTTACTGCTGCACCAATACTCCCAGCTTTTAGTTCTACAACCTTTTCTCTCATTTGACCAGCTACAAGGTACATCTGAGTTATTCTTTCTCTTGAGTTTCTGTTAGCATTTGACAAATCGTCTCCTTCCCTAACTGTGCCACTCATTACTTTGAAATATGAAACCTCTCCAATATGCGGTTCAACTGTGGTTTTGAAGAAGAACAGACTTGTTGGAGCATCGGATTCTAATTTAACCTTTTCACCATCTGTGTTTTCATCTGGTTCCATTTGATCCGGTGATGGTGCTGCAATACTTAAGAAATTCATCAATCGGTGTACAGCCATATTTTTTTCAGCAGAAATACAGAATAAGGGGAATAAGCTACGACTTATTAAACCTAATTGAATTCCTTCAATCATTTCTTCTTCTGTCAAAATACCTTGGTCAAAATATTTCTCCATTAATGAGTCATCATTTTCGGCAGCAGCTTCAAGTAATGCTCTATATAATTCATCTGCTCTTTCTCTTTCGGTTTCAGGTATTTCTAGAACTTCTGGTGCTGTAGCTCCAGGTGTCCATTTGTAATATTTTTGTTTAAGAACGTCCACTATTCCATCAAAAGCTTCTCCACTTCCAGTAGGATACTGTACCGGAACAAGTTTATGTCCATAATGTTCTTTAAGGTTAGCAAGAGTGTTTTCATAATCTGCTTTGTCATGATCTAATTGATTCATAACAAACATTAAGGGTTTATTTAGTTTTTCAATTTGTCTGAATTGATTAATTGTGCCAACTTCCACGCCACTAGATGCATCTACGAGCATAACAGACATATCAGTAACAGCAATAGAAGAAGAAATATTTCCCGAGAAATCATCTGAACCAGGGCAATCTATCCAAGTCATCAACTTGTTTTTCCACTCGTAAGATAAGATAGTAGAGAAAACCGAATACTCATATTCTTTTTCTACTGGGAAATAGTCACTTACGGTGTTTTTAGCCTCTACTGATCCTTGTCGTTTTATAAGACCACACTCGAAAAGCATAGCTTCAGCGAGAGTGGTCTTACCTGACCCCGAATTGCCAACAATAGCAATATTTTTGATTTCGTTTGTTTTGTAAACTTTCATGATTGATAAAATTTTAAGTATTTAAATTTATAAGATTCAATAATAAACGATTTTGATACTAATGCATAGTTACAAATACATATTATTTATTTGCGTTGCAAGTTAATAATTTATCATGAGAGTGTACTATTGCCCATTTATGTTTTATAACATACTCGAACAGTGGATTATAGTATGGGGAGGCTATATTAGAATAAAGAATCTAAATCAATTTGTCTTACTTTTAACCCAAATCTGATATGAATTTATAATGTTTTGCCATAAAACATATAGCCCTGGTCCGATTGATGCAATTGGATTTAGATATGTTTGGGTTAGCCATATGGCAAGTATTGTGTTTTTCTGTCCCATTCCTTGACCGCCAGTTATAGTCTGGTTAAATTTTGAACCTATTTTTCTGCCTAGTATGAATTGTAGAAGGCATATTAATAATGAAGATATTGCAATTATTATTTCCACCATGTATCCTGTATGTTGCTTAGTCATTACAAAGTTTGTAACGTTGGCAAGTACTATAGTTAAGGCAATTGCCCAAACATACAAAGATATCTTTTTCATTGATTTAATCTTTCTATGCAATCCAGGTGTTGCTCTTTGTACTAGCAGTGCTATTAGAAATGGAAAAATTAATATTGGAATAACTCTTTTAAGAAAATAAAAAAATGAAATTAAGAACGGAAGACTAGTGTCACTGTTTTCAATAACAGTCAGATACAGTGGAGCAAAAAAGGCTAAGATAAGATTGCTTAGTAATGTGAATGCTGTGGTTGAGGCAATATTACCACCAAGCAACCCCACTATCACAGGAGCTGATGTGGCAGTAGGGGCTAAAACGCACATCATTGTGGCTTGTGCAAGTATTTCATTAAAAGGTCGTAGTAGTAAGTAAATTACCGCACTGCCAATATACTGTACAGCTAGTAATATAAAGTGTAGCTTGTTAAATTGAATTTCTTTAAGCTTGATGTTCGTATAGGTTACAAACAACATAAATGCCAACAAGAATGGAGTGGCGGGTGATAAATAAGCTATGTATTTATGAAACAAAATACCCGTAATCATAGCAATAACAAGGAGATATTTCTCTACTATTTTCATCATTATCATTTATGATAATTGTTACCAACCTTAATATAATATGGCATATACCTTTATGGAATATCCCTTATTTATAATAATTACGATGGAGCTCAGGTTTCCCAGAGTTTGTTATATTTTGCTTTTATATTGAATTGTTATTTGCTACAATAGCGACAATGGAAACCCAAAACAACATTGTCACGATGTTTGTTTTCTTATAACCTATATTTATTTCATGATCTGATAAAAGTGCTTATTACATCATATGTATCCTTTTTAGCTTTATCAAAATCATTATTTTCGATTATTACATCAAATTGAGCTGCAAAACTCATCTCATATTCAGCCTTTTCAAGCCGGCTTTCTATTACTTCTGGACTGTCAGTGCCACGTTTTATCAGTCTTTCTCTAAGTGCTTGTACAGATGGAGGCATTATGAAGACACTTAATGCTCTGTCACCATATATTTTCTTGATGTTGAGTCCTCCAACACAATCTATATCAAATACAACATTATACCCATTATCGAGAATCTGATCTACATTACTCTTAAGTGTTCCATAGAATCTATCTTTATAAACCTCTTCATATTCTATGAACTCGTTGTTCTCAATTTTCTTTTTAAACTCGTCACTACTTAGAAAAAAATACTCCACACCGTTCTTTTCATCGCCGCGTGGGGCTCTGCTTGTAGCGGATATTGAAAATTTTAGATTCAAATCTAAATCTATTAAATATCTGACAAGTGTTGATTTTCCTGTGCCAGATGGTGCCGAAAAAATAATTAATTTGCTCATCTCTTTAATATTAATCTCTTATTTAAAGTGCATTAAGCATTTGCTCCTTAATTTGTTCCAGCTCATCCTTCATTTGTACAACTATACGTTGCATTTCAAAATGATTAGATTTAGATCCCAAAGTATTAATTTCACGACCAATTTCCTGACTAATAAATCCTAGCTTTTTACCTTGAGATTTCTCTTCGTCCATAGTCTTAATGAAAAAATCAAGATGATTGGTCAGTCTGCTTTTCTCTTCATTTATATCGAGCTTTTCCATATAGAAAATCATTTCTTGCTCAAACCTGCTGTTATCATATTCAATGTTTTCTAGTTGGGTAAGATTGTCATAAATACGTGATTTTATTTTGTCAACTCTTTCACTTTCGTAAGAATCAATTTGTGCCAGAAGATTGTGGATGTTATTTATCTTTTCTGTAAGTATATTTTTAATCATCTCTCCTTCTTGAACTCTGAAGTTAATTAATTCATCAACAGCATTATTTACAGCCTTTTCTATCAGACTCCATTCTTCGTCTTCAATTTCTTCAATTTCTTGCTTCATCACCTCAGGAAGTCTTAAAAGCATGGTCATCCAATCTGATGGAGGAGCTACATCTAGTTTGGCAGCCATATCTTTAATTTCAGTGTGATATTGTTTCACTACAGAAAAGTCAATTTTTGAAGAGACATCTTTTGATATATGTTCCAGATTAAAAGATAAGTCAACCTTGCCACGTTCTAGTCGTTTTGCCAAATCGTTTCTCAAGCCGATTTCTTTTTCCTTATATATGTAAGGTATTCTTGTGAATAGATCAAATTGTTTGCTGTTCAACGATTTTATTTCTATCGTAATTTTTCTGTTAGGCAGTTCCACTACGGATTTGCCATACCCTGTCATCGAGTGAATCATAATATCTTATTTTTTTTACAAAGGTAATGAATTTCATTGATTTATAAATAAAGCATGAACTTGATTAAGCATGTGAAGATGCTAAAACAAAAAAGCCACCCCAATAACGAGGTGGCTTATTATAATTTACAAATTCAGAGTTTAATCGTTGTTCTTAATATCTTCGTTAGGAACAATAAGTTTGTATCCCTTACCATGGATATTAATAATTTCAATATTTGGCTCTGGTTTCAACAGTTTTCTAAGCTTTGTAATATAAACATCCATACTACGTGCATTGAAATATGTATCTTCTTCCCAAATTTGCTTTAAAGCATGGTTTCTTTCTAAGATATCGTTAGCGTGAGCACATAATAATGACAAAAGCTCAGATTCTTTTGTAGTTAATTTTGTTTGCTCTTCTCCGATAGTTAGAATTTGCTTTTGTGTGTCAAAAGTCATTGTTCCGAACTCATACAATTGTTGCTCTTTTTGTTTTTTGCCTTTTACTCTGCGAATAATAGCTTCGATACGCAACACGAGTTCTTCCATACTAAATGGTTTGGTGATATAGTCGTCAGCTCCTACTTTAAAGCCTTCTAGGATATCATCCTTCATGTTCTTTGCAGTTAAAAATATAACTGGAACCTCAGTGTTAACGCTTCTGATATCTTTAACAAGAGTTATTCCATCTTTTTTTGGCATCATTACGTCAACAATGCACAAGTCATACTTTGTTCTTACAAATCCTTTGAACCCAGCTTCTCCATCAGGAAACAAGTCTGTGTCATATCCTTTTGCTTGTAGATACTCTCTAAGTAACATACCTAGATTTTCATCATCTTCACATAGAAATAATTTTAATCTTTCTTCCATATCATTTTTGTGTTATAGTGGGTAAATTAATAATAAATTTTGTTCCTTTATTCAATTCGCTTTCTGCACGAATTGTGCCATTTAAATCTGTTACGATTTTTTTTACGTAAGCTAGTCCTAGTCCAAAACCTTTAACGTCGTGAAGGTTTCCCGTACTAACTCGATAAAATTTGTCGAAAATCTTTTTTACATCCTCTTTCTTCATTCCTATTCCATTGTCCTCTACCGAAATAATAATCCTATTACCTTCATTTCGAGTTCTAATCATTAAAATTGGTGGTGTATCCTCCTTTTTATATTTTAGGGCATTATCTAGCAAATTGAATAGTACGTTAGTAAAGTGCATTTGATCAATCCTTACCATTGTATTTTCAGCTTGCAAATCTATATCTAGCTCACCATCAAATTTCTCCACTTTCAAAACGTGAGTATTAGCAACATTCACAATTATGTCGTTTAAATCAACCTCTTTGATTTTTAGAGTGGTTTTTTGTTTGTCGAACAATGACATCTGTAATACTTTCTCTACCTGAAAGCTTAATCTCTTTGTCTCATCATTTATAACACTAGTCACGTGTTTGAACACTTCAGGTGATTTTGTTATAGATGCATCACGTAGCATCTGAGATGCTAAAGAAATCGTAGATACAGGCGTTTTAAGTTCATGAGTCATATTATTTATGAAATCATTTTTCATTTCGGATAATCTCTTCTGTCTAAATAAATTGGCTATCGTAAAGATAAAAGTTACCAATAATATAAAGGTAAAGATAAGTGAGGGAGTAAAGAATGATAATTCACTGAAAACGAAGTCTCTTTTTGTAGGAAAGTAAACTTTTAGTTTGTTTAGTTTCGAAGGCGAATCATTTGGGAAAAGAACCTGGGTATAGATAGAATTCTTGTCTTTGTTTGAAAAGCCTGGAGACGAATAAACAATTTTATTGTTATAATCTACTACCTGAAAACTGTAAGGAACATTGAGAGCATTGTTTAGCAATTCGGAGCGAATATATTTATCCAAATCGTAAAAGTTTATTCTATCCTCTATTGGTTCATCACTAGATCTGTAGAGTATTTTTAAAATTACTTCGTTCAACAGTCCCTGTTCATAGAGGTATCTTTTTGAAAGTGATTGTTGCAAATCATACGATGTCTTTGAGATAGAATTGGCATTATTACCTGGTGACAAAAAAACTCCACCTTTACCAATATTATTAATATTGCTTTGGTTTTGTATTATTTGCTCAATCCTAGTTTTGCTGCCATCTGGATGCGATATTGTCGTTTGCGAGTGCTCGGTGATCGTTCCAGTGGAACTGTTGTCATGCTGTGAGTATTTCGAATATCTGTTTTCAGACTCAAGCATATCTTCTTCCAAAAATCTAAGAGTCTGATCTTGCTCCAAATCTCTTGAGACATTTATAAGACTTCGCTTCACCATTTCATTGAACTGGTCAGTTCTTACAGACATACTTGTTTCTATATATCTGACCTGAAGAAAAAGTAATGAGAAAAAAGCTATAACCATTACTGCTGCAAGCAGCCAAATTGTTGATTTTTTCATACTTTTCTTTTGCTTATTATCCTTTTAATTGACAAATGTAAAATTTTAAAGATCGTTTTAGTTTTCAAATTTAACAAATAAAGCTCTCTTTTGTTTAACATATCTCCTTAAAATTATAAAAGTTGCTCAAAAAGTGTGATTTTAAACATTGGTTAACCAAATATTGGGATATTTAAATAGATATTCTCGGTTTTGCGGTAGGTATTTTTTAGTAGAATTTTATTTTAGTTATTTATTTTGGATTTAAGGTAACAATATTATACATTAATAGTATATGGGCATTTACAGGTTGAAAAAACTTTTTAGTGTTATCAACTAAGCACAAAAAA
>CAYFTB010000063.1:6550-12802 GCA_964345875.1 uncultured Proteiniphilum sp. | reverse complement strand
AGCTACTTTGCCAAGAAGTTCTATTTGATTAAGTTTAACGGTTCGGGTATTGCCGCAGTGGGGGATTTTTAGCACAAATGTTCAATAGATGCACTATCGTTTGTTTAAGCACAAAAGTTTCATAGAAGCACTTCACCACCCATTGCGGCAATACCTTGTTAGCAACAGTACATTCTTTTCTCATTTTTCGGACTGTAATAATTTTGTCCAACGTCTTGTTTGTCGTGGGTTGTGCGGTCGCAAAATTAAAACACCGAAGGGTCGAAAAAAATAAAGTTCTTGTCCTGCGTTGGCGAAAAATAAGCTCTTTTGCAAACTTTGGTCTGCGTGTCGGCTGGTGCGGTTTGTAAAAGTGCTTGTTTTTGTGCATTGGCTTTCATTTTACTGTCTTTTGATATGATTTTTTCATATTATCAATTACGTTTTTCATTTGTTCTCTGAAGCTTATAGGCGAAATCACTTCAATTCCGTCTCCATAAGATAAAATCAGTTGTCTAAGCTCAATGTTTGGTATTACCTCAAGTTCAATAATTGCTTTGCCATTGTCAATTTCTGTCTTTTTCTGCGAGCCGTGTAACGGTTTTGTCAAAATATAAGGTGTGACGTCTTTGCTTACTTTTAGTTTTATTTTTATTGGTTTTTCGTTGGGTGTAAAACTAACTCCAACAATGTCTTCAAAGTACTCTTTAAAGTCCACCGTTTTGTTTTTTATGTATTTCGCTGAACTTTGAGAAAAACTTTTAATTCTGTCTAACGGTAAATTATAAATGAGTTTGTCCTCGTTGTTTAAACCAAACAAAAACCAACGCTTGTTGAATTGTTTAAGATAGTACGGGTGAATTGTCAGTTGCTTCGGTTCAATGTCTTTGAACGATTGATATTCTATATTTAAAGCCGTTTTGTTTGTAATGCTTTTGTAAAGTATTGGCAAGTTGTCTAAACCAACCAAATATTCGTTTTGGTCAAAACTGATAACTTCTGTTGGTTCTTCGTCTTGAAATGCAGATTGAAGTTTCGGGAAAATTTCGTTTACCCATTCAAATTGGGGAATACCTCTGAAACGAAGTAAAACCATAAGTGCAGAATTTATCGTTTCAATTTCTTCATCGCTTATTTTTTGATTTTTTATACTGAAATTTGGTTCGCTGTATCTGTAATAAACCTTTTTACCGTCTCGGATTCTTTCAAGTGGAATAGAAAAGCCCGCTTCACTTTCCATAAACTTGATGTCCTCAAAAAGTTGTCTTCTCTCAATTTTTGAACCATCGCCATTAAATTCTTCCAATGATTTATTTACTTCTTCAAGCAAGTTGTCAATAAAAAACATACGGTATTTGTTGCTGAAACATCTGTCCAACACTTGGTATCTCAAATATGCGTTTTTATTGATGCTCATAATTCTTGTGGGTTAAATGAAATGTAGTCCATTCCAAATTCTTTACTTGATAAAGCGTTATAGCGGTTATCATCTATTTTTAAAGATATTTTGTTTTCGGCTGTATTTTCATACAATCCGCTACAAGTTGGACATTTCATATAATTCAACTTAGTTACGTTATATGACTGGAAAATTTCCCTACAACCGAAACAATGAAGATGTTTTTCTTTCAGTTCCTTTGCTTTGTTATTTATTTCATTCACAAGGTTTGAAACTTCATTGAATATTTTGTCTTTGTCAGGTCTGCTTTTTTTGCTAAACAAAGTATCAGTTTCAATCTGTTTTTTTATTTCATCTTCTTTTAAATCTGTTTTCGGATATGAGTGAAATTTGTAGGTGTAGTCAGAGGTTTCAAAACTCACTTGGGTTTGTGGAATGTATTTCACATAATCTCTCAACAGTTGCGGGTATTTATACTTTCGTTTTATGTTTTCACTATACAACTGAATAAGAAAATTCTTGATGAAAATTCCTGTGCGTTCAATAGAATCGGGGTCTAATGGATTGATTGGAATTGACTGCAAGGATTCATAATCCGAATTTTCAGAATAATAAAAAACACAAGCATTGTTCTTTTTTAAAAATTCAATTTGTTCTGCTGTGATTTCTGGCTCGTTGGCGAGTACAATAATTCTTCTTTCAATGTTTCCTATTTTAAGAGTAAAAACATTTTGAGTTTCACTAAACTCAATCTTATCATAGAAAAGATGTTCTCCTGAAAACTTCTGATAAGTTCCTCTTAATTCATATTCTAATGCTTTATTTAGTGTGTAAGTAATAATACTTTTAGCATATTGTCGCAAACCATTTAAAACATCTTGTTCGTGTTTTAATTTTTCGGAATCACGTTTTTCGGGCTTTACTTTGTCAAGTTCAATCCAAAGATTTTTCACATATCGATAATGCTTGTGATTGACTAGAACATTTGTATTCCTTAAAGTAATAGATTGCATTGCTCTTTTATTTACCAAATTAAAAAGTTCAGCTTTTTGTAAGAATTGCAATCTTTTCTGGATTTGACTTAAAACACTTTCAGTTTCACTTAATGTAACACCATCTTTATTCGAACCTTTATAATTTTCATCATCATAAACAGCACCAATTAAACTTAAATTTCTATCAGTTTTTTTGTACCAACTATTTTGGTCGTTACGATTCTTCAAAAGTTTTTCATATTCGCCTATAAATGATTTGATGTCTTGAATTTCTTTTAAGCGTGAGTTTAAATAAATAAGACATCGTTGAAGTAGTGCAACCGCAAGTTGATTTTCATAAATATCAAAATTTAATTCTAATTCTTCGTGTAAAATTCTGCTTGGTTTAAAACTTACAATGCTTTTATGAACCCAATCTTCGGTGTGCGAAGCTAAGTATTGATAACTTTTTGAAGGAATCCGTTTCGCTTTTGAAACGTGTACTTTTTCTATTTCCCGATGTAGCAAATAATGTGGATTTCTGAAAATCTCTTCAATATGAAATAGCTTTTCTAAAAGTAGTTTTTCAAATTCGTTTAAATTTAACTTGTTTTTAATTCTACGAATTAACGGCACAACATCAAATTCATCTGCTTTTGCTTTTTGAACATCAACAGCAATGTCAAGAAAAATATCCTGAACGTTTTTGTTTTTATCCAAAAGTAAATCTTGTTGAATTGCCTTGTTGGTTGGGAAGTTTGAATAAGTAATGTCTTTTCCGTTATCAGCAAAACAATATCTTCCAAAGTCAATTTGATTTGGTAAATCTGTTTCAGAAACGGTTTTTCCTGTATATCTGTCAAAAAACATCATTATTTCTTGCTGATTTCTGTCTCCAACAATTCTATTGTGTAGCTCGGTTTTTGTTTAAACTTTCCTTCAAACAGTTTTACATATTCATCTTTGAATTTCGTAAGATTTGTTTTATCCAAATCGTAGCGATTTTTCAATGTTCTGAATAAGCGGCTTGTAATTAAATGGTCGGTTGCAATTGCAATGTCTTTGGCTTCTTCACTTCCCGATTCAACAAAAACACCAATGAATTTTTCGGCTTGATACTCTAAACGGTTTCCAACACCAATTCCTTTATCCATTAAAAGAACTTTCATTTCGTCTGAATTGATGAATGTGTGAAATTTGGAAAAAGAATTGTTGTGTTTCTTTTCAGCTTCCTCAAATTTTTTGTTTAGCCAATCATATCTAACATTAAATTCTTCCTCTGATTTTTTGAAGTTTTTTTTGTCGGGGTGGTTTTTCGGCATTTCCATTAGATTAGAACGGTCATAAGTTTTTGGTGCAAACTCCAACGTGGTTTCATCGTGGTTTGCTGTGCCTATGAAACGGACGTTTTCAGGAATTTTCAATTTGCCACCAACAATTAATTCGGGAAGCACTTCTTTGGGCGTATTGGTCAAACTGATATATCTCTCACTTGCCGATTGTTCCAATAAAGACAAGAAATCAGCAAAATAATGTTCAGGTCTTGAAAGGTTCATTTCGTCCAAGATTATCAAGAACAACGTGTTTGAATATTTTGGCTGATTAGCAACATAAAGAGCCTTGAAAAAATCGGTTTCCTTGTATTTATGTTCAAACGAATTGTAATAACCCATTAAATCCATATTGTCTCTCCAACCCGATTGAACAGCACAAATGCGATATGGTGCGTTATTTTGATTGTCCGCATCTAAACCAACATAGTTGGAATCAGAAAGCAATGCTTTTGCAAACTCACGGGGCAAACTTGTTTTACCTGTTCCACTAATACCTTGTAAAATTGAAATGGGCGACATATGAAGTCCCGCAAGGAAAATGCGAATTGTGTTTAGGTCGTAATAAAATGGTTTGTCAGATTTGAACGCCATCCATTGCTGAACATAACTTGCTAATGCTTTTAAATCTGATGGCTGTTTTGCATTTACGCCTAAATGTTTCTTGCCAAGAAAATCTTTGTCTGCATCACATTTCTTTGCAAACTCAAAAGCGTCTGCCTTTTTCAATGATTCGCCTTTTAGTTGGTCAATAGTTACAGACAAATCATCAATCGTTTTTTTGAGTGATGCTTCACGCACTTTCGCACTTTCAATTTGACTTCTGTATTGATTTATTTCCAATATGTAAGTATCAGAATTGCTCAATATGGTTTTAAGTCTTACCAATTCTTCTTCATTAACTTTTTCTTGGTATTCAGTAACCTTTGCTTGCAGTTCTTCAATTTTGGATTGCTTACTGTCTAATTCATATTGTTCAGGTCTTTCGTTCAATTCTTTTTTCAAGTTTTCAATTTCACTTTTCATAAAAGAATTTTGCATAAGAATTTCTTGTGCATTGGTTGAATCAAACGCACTTTCCAAATCTTCAAAAGTTTGTTTCAGTTTTGCGTTTTCTTCTTCAATGGCAGTAAACTTTCTTTGCAAGCGTTCTAATTCCTTTGTTTTTTCAGTCAATTGTTCTGAAAACTCTTCTCGCAAATTTTCTTCATAATCGGCTTTGTCAATTTCAAAACGCTTTTTCTCTTTCTTAAAATCAGAAATTTGTTTTTCCAAATCGGAATTTGAAATAAGACCTTTTGAAAGTTCTTCAAGATTGGTTTTATGAAACTCGGAAAGTTCTTTCAACAGATTTTCGGTATCTGTAAAAACTTTTTTCTCAGTGTCTTTAATCGTGTCCAACAATCTTCTGATAACTCCTGTATATTCACCATTATCAAGAGCAAATTCTCTTTCTGTTAATTCTTTGTCCTTACGATTGTATTCCTCTAATTTTTTCTTTAAATCTGACTTAATAGTTTCGGTTTCTTGCTTAGAAGTTTCTAATTCATCCTTCAACTTCTCAGCCTTTTCCTTTTCGTCTTTAGCTGAATTGACAAGTGTTTCAAGTTTTCTGTTTATGTCTTTGACATAGTTCCAATACTTAGCTAAATCCTCATTGGTTTCGGTTTCCTTTAATTTAGCTTCAGATTCGGAACTTAACTGCTCCACCGGTTGAACTTTTTCTTTTTCCAACTCCTCATTTTTCAACTCAATTCCCATTTTGTCTTCTTCTGATAAAGTGGGTTTAACCTGCTGTTGATGTGTTTGCTTCTGATTTTGAGACTGCTGTTTCTTTTTATTTTTCTTTGCCATATTATTTCAAATTTGCGTAATCGTTAATTAGTGATTTAAAAAAGTCGTAATGTTTAAGCACTTCTTCTTTTGAAAAAGGTCTCAATTCCTTTTCTTTTGCCGTTTGTCCGTGTCCTTTTTCATTTCGCAGTTGAGCAATTTCAATAATCGGGTCAATGCGATTTTTCAAAAGTTTAAACAAAACTGATTTGTTGTCGTAGTTGTAAGTCAGAATAAACGAAGCTACATAAGACAATAAGGAATTTCCTCTTGCCAAACTTCCTTTGCAAACATTGATGACTGGCTGTGGAACTAATGTGTTGTTTGAAAATAATTTTTGTCTCCAAATACCAATTAAACTTCGTTTCTTCTTCTCAAAATCGCTGTCTTGTTCGCTGTAAACTCTCTCGTAAGATGAATTTCTTTGTTCTCTGTCTTGTTTGAAAATATTTTCCAAAGCATTTTGAATATTCAGCGAAAAGGAAAGACTTGCGTCAAGGTCGCTATAGTTTTGTTGTTCAATAAGCACAATATTCTTCACAACTGATTCAATATAGGTTTGTAAGTTTTTATCAAGCAAACTTATATTGTGATTAAAATCGCTTAGTTTATCTTTAATCCGGTTGTTCAAAATTTCTTCATAATCAGAAATTATTTTCCCTTCTAATGTTCTGGCATTTGCAAATCTGTCTTTAATCTTTTTTTTCAAATTTTCATTTTTCAAATTCTCAATGTA
>CAYFTB010000063.1:2322-6450 GCA_964345875.1 uncultured Proteiniphilum sp. | reverse complement strand
TGTAAAACTTCTCGTTCCGTTGGCCTGTTAAAGGTCTGTTTATCTTTTTCCAAATCATCAATGAAAAAAGGTAATTCAGTATAATCTTCTCCATCGCCCTTTGTTCCTGTAACAATTTTAGGGTGGCTTCCTGTTTCTTCAAGTATATCGGCTGGCTCAACTTTTTGAATAAAGTAAGGATAAAGCTTGTCTTGGTTTAGGTATTTAAAAACGTAACCAATTTTCCGTTTTCCTGAATTGACAACAAGTCCTTCAACTTCATTAAGTTTTTCTTTTCCTTTCTGACTAAGTGAACCGTGTTCGTTTATTAAACCTTTTCCACTTAGTTCTGCTGAAACCATTGCAATCAATTTTTCGTCAAGCCCTATTAGTTGAGCAATGGTTTCATTTTTAATATTTGGTTTTGCTTTAAATTTCAAAACAACTTTCTGAAAGAAATTAAGACCGTGTTCAAACTCGTTTGTTTCAACACGATACATATAAAGCGGAATTGAGACCATAATGTATTCTTTTGACGGTCTCCGTTCTATGTGATGATAAATATTATTGTATTCTGTTGCCATACTGTTTGTCGGTTGAAAGTGTGTTGTAAAATTCGTGCAACCCTTCTATGTAGGTTTTTGCAAAATCATCTGAAAGCATTTCACCGTCTCCAACTACTATCAAAAGTTTTTGAGAACGTGAAAAAGCAACGTTCAAGCGATTTTCAAGCGTTAAGAACCCAAATACCTTTTTGTAATTGTCGTGAGTTCTGTTAATAGTATTTGAACGAACCGTACTTAAAATGACGATGTCAAATTCCTTTCCTTGAAAAGAGTCCACCGAACCAATTCTTAATTTTTCTCTGCCGTCTTTTGTTTCACGATAGGGAAGTGTAATTTCAAAACTGCCGTCAGCTCTTTGTTCTGTATATCCTTTTTTGGAAGCCTCACGGAAAATTTCATCAACTTGTTTGGAATAAAAAGTGATGATCCCAACACTTAAATTTTCAAAATTAGGGTCGGTTTTGAGTTCGTCTAAAAGTTTTACAATTCGTACCGCTTCTGATTTTCTTGATTTACTTTTTCCGCTTTCTTCAATTCCTTGACTTTTCTTTACATCACAAAAAACAGCAACTTTATCTTTTGCCCAAGCCAAATTCAAATTGTGTTTTTTCAAATCTGCCTGATTTGAAATTCCTGCTTTGAGTTCACCTTTGTAATAAACTTTGCTGATAAAATCGCCAATAAACGGGTGCATACGAAACTGCTCTGTAAGGGTAATTGTCCGTTTCGGATTTGCACTATTAAGGTTTTTAAAGATTACGCCAAAGAGTGATTCTTCCAATTTTTTCCTCGTATCTGCTGCTAAAAATTTATCAGAAAGTTTTGATGAAGTTTCTTCTGCAATATCATCTTCCAAAAGATGCGGTAACTGATTTTGGTCGCCAACCATAATTATTCTTTCCGTTGCTTTTGTCATTGGAATCAATAAATCCAAAGGATTGGAACGTGCCGCTTCTTCAAGAATTACGTTGTCAATTTTTGAATACGCACTCATTTCTTTTCCTCCTGCAACTTGGTTGGTTGCTGCAAGACTTTCTCCGTAATCTTTAATTGTGTTTCTGATATATTCAGCGTTACCGTCCAAATCTTCTCTCAATTCTTCAAGAATGGCAGACAAAAAAGTTTCTTCATCTTGGTAGTCAATGGCTTCTTTTTGTTTGAAATATTGAATTGCCATATTTAACCAATCAACAATAGCAAGATTGTTACCCGATGAAATGGTATTGTCCATTGCGTTCAACTGTTCAAGATATTTTTCTTGAAGTTGTTTTAGTGCTTCTAAAAATGTTTCGTCAGGATTTTCATCGGGTGCATTTTCAAGTAAATCTTTTTCAGTTTCACTAAACGGCAAGTCAGATTTTAATAATCTGTATGTTTTTTCATAACCGTCATCGTTATACGCTTGAACATCGGTTCTTAATCCTCTTAGCAATTTCAAATTTTTGTCAAGCGAAACATCATTGAATTTTGCATTCCCGTTTATTTCCTGCCAAGTGTCCCATAATTCGTCACTGATTGAAAATGTCCTAATCAAAGATTCAATTTCTGATTTTAGTTTTTCTTCATTGTTTTCTGCTTCGTAAAGATTTTTTAAGTCGCTTAACTTTTTAGAAACTAGGTGTGCATTACCTTTTTTAGAGAGATTTTGCAATGAATTGTCAATATTTAAGCGTATTTCTTTGATTAGTTCATCTTCTGCACGAATATTACTTTGAGTTTTTTTTCCAACTTTAATAGTTGGCAATCCCAACGTGTAAATTTTTGATGCAATATGTTCAACGGTGTCGTTTTGAAAGGCAGAAACAAGAATTAGTTTCGTATCATCTTTTTTTGATTTTTCTGCTATTTCAATAAGTCTGTCACAAATTGCAGCCACAACCGTTGATTTACCTGTGCCGGGCGGTCCTTGTATTACCGCCACATCAGGTGTGTTAATCGCTATTTCAACGGCTTCTTTTTGATTTTGGGTTAAGTCGTTGATTCCAAATTTATCTTTTAAGAATTTTCTTGTACGGTCTGTTAATGCTTTCTCGTTACGTTTTTTTACCGACATTGCTTCTGCAAAACCTTCAATAGCAAACAATAAGTTTTGAGTAACAAATATTCTGTTTTCTCTTAGGTTCTTTAACGCTCTTTCTCTACGCTTATTTACAATTTCATCGCCAATTAGTGATACTGCTAAATTTCCGTTATTTGGAAGTGTTTCCAACTCATCATACAAATCAAAACTGTAATCATTATTTACAGATTTTACTTGAAAACGTTTTTTGTTATCACTTTTTATTTCACTTTCGTCAGGAACTTCCAACGATGTATTCTGCAAATCGTCTTTATTGTCTTTAATAGCTTGTTTTAAATCTTCCGAAAGATTATTTATCTGGATACGTGTAACACCATCAGCCAAATATCGTTTGAAACTAAAATTTAATTCTCCGATTTTTTCTTTTAAATCGGTTGCTCTTTGAAGTTCAATTTCAGAATACATTTTCCAGAGAGAAATTAACGTGTTCCCTTCAGCTTCTTCCGCTTTGATTGTTTCAATAGCTTCTTTTGCCTTTGATGCTTCAACAAAATTGATTGTTGGATATAAAGCAATGTTAAGATAAAGAAAATCTTCGTGTTTTTTTGTGAATGGCTTGTTTCTTTCTTTTTGCATCAGCCACTTGTTATCTCTTACAATAATGTCTACACGTTTTTTGTAACCATGAATTGTGAAACTTAAATCTGTCTTACTTGGATATGTTTCAACAAAAATTATATCTCCAATGTCTGATTTGAAGACATAATCATTGTGGAAATATTCTGATAGTTTGTCAATTTTGGTATTCCTTTTAGATAGCACAATATTATCACCAAAGCCAATATCTAGTGTGTCATTAAAAGATTGAATTGTTCCACTAGGAAGACATTTTAATTCTGCGATTCCGTTTTGAAAGTCGGTAATCCAAAATAAGACATCATTAGAAATAGTGTTGTTGGGGTTTTCAATGGCTAAGCGTAAGGGTTTTCCTTTAATGTTGAACAAAATTTGATTGGCTTCGATCTGTTCAACTTTTAATAAAATAGAATTGCCTTCCCATTCTACATCGCCCGAAACAACTTTTGCTTTGAATGTATATTGAAGCAATTCTTCCGGAAAATTATTTAATATATCTTTTATTTCTGCCATATCAATCTATTGTTAAAACTCGTTGAGATATACTCAAATCTTTAAGGTGCAACATATACTTCTGCTTGTCACTTTGGTTTGAATCTACAACTCTGATTTTTTTTGGTGTATCAAGCAAAATTGATTTTCCACCATCAGCCAAACCTTTTCTTGGACTGATGTAAAACTTCACACCATTCAAAGGCGTAAGCCGAATCTTTGTTTCGTTATTTTCATGTAAATATTCTACTTTCAATAGAGATTCCATTGGCTCTATATCACTAAATAAAAAATTGAAAGCTGCAATCTCTTTTGATGTGTTTTCGTCCATTAGAATTTCATCATAAATCGTAGGCTCAAGATTAAAAGAGGATTTTATTTCGTGTGTTTGTTTGTCGAAAAATTCTGTTTCTTCCCATCTACGCATTTGTATTC
>CAYFTB010000063.1:0-2222 GCA_964345875.1 uncultured Proteiniphilum sp. | reverse complement strand
AGATATAAAAACATTATTGGGCGACAAATCGCAATACGCAAGGCCTTTACTGTGCAATGCTCTTAAAATGGCAGCTAATCGTATTAAAACATTGTATCGTTTTGATAGCCCACCTGTTTTTAAGTACCATTCCGAAAGATTCTCTTTTACGTTTTCAAATTTCAAATTTGAAAGTGGTTGCATACCCGAGGCAAATTCCGCTATGTAGCCGTTTTTGGGCTGTGTAATTTGGCGTAACGGAACTGAAAAAATCTTTTTATCTAATCCTAAGTTGATAAGGAAATTTATTTTGGATTTGCTTTCTGTATTATTAAAAGATTGATTAAAAAGTTTGACAATATGTTTATTATCCTCTAATAAATAAGTTATTCCTTGAGAACCTTCGCCAAGTTTTTTAAGCACCTTATAGCTGATATTCTTTGAATCAATTACTTCCATTGTGTTTTTTGTTTGTCCAAGTATATACTAATGATTTGTCGTCATTATTTTTGTCTTGCATAATATTTTCAATTTCCGATTGTAGTTCGCTATTTCTGTTTTCAAAAATCACATTTTCATATTTAGCATTTAAATAGTCATGAAATGCTTCTATTTTGGACGGCTCTATTTCATCACTTATTCCATCAGTAGCAATTAAAAAGTCAAACGAATGTCCGAAGTCATATTTTGCCAATTTAAAGTTTTCATTTCTTCCTGAACCCAAACACTCCGTTTCATTGCTAAATTCTTTTTGAGTTGTTTCTAAATGTCTGAATAAACCATCAATGCGTAAAGAAATCATTACATCGCCCAACTGCCCCGCAAGAATAGTTTTTTCTTTTTTGAAAACAGCCACAAACGAATTGGCTGTTCTGTAATCTTTGATTAAACCTTGTTTCAGCTTAGCTAATTGCTGCCATTCATTGACTATTTTTTCAGACAAGTTTTTGAAATCAACTCCTGAATTTTCATTTGCCAGAATATCAATCACACATCCACAAGCCAACTTTGCACCTTCGTCAGAGTGGAGTGAAGAACCTAGTCCGTCTGAAACCGATACAATATATATTGTATCGGTTTCAAATGTCTGAATATAATCCTGATTGGGAATATTATCGGGTTTAATTCCATGAACGGATGCTTGTATATGTGAAATGAATTGGTCCATTAAAAGTCAAGTGTATCATCATCAGGCATTGTTGGAACTTGAAGCATATCGGGCGTTTGACTTTTCATACGCTGTGTTACTGACATTGTAACAAAACGGAAAAACTTTCTAATGTCTCTTGCACTTTCGCCTGTCACAAGGTATTCAGGCGTGCTTACAAATTTTGAAAGCATATTGTGGTCTGCATCATCGCCAATAGCCATTGCAATACGAAATGCTTTTGATGAACGTCCGTCATTGATTAAAGCGTTCATTGGCGATAAGTAATTGTCTGTTGGTATTCCGTCTGTCAACAATACAATTGTCGGCTTGTACGACCTTGAAGGAATTTGAACTTTGTCCTCAATCAAGTTTTTAATCAAGGAAAAAGATTCTCCCATTGGGGTTCGTCCTTCTGCCTGATAAGTTGGAAGTGAAACTTCGCTGATTGAAGCGAAAGAAATGTCGCAAGTAGCGGTGTTGCCACCGAAACTAAATAATGCGATGTGAATTTCTGCTTTATTGCTGTCTTCGTCTTTTAATGAATTGATGAAGTCGTTTAGTGCAATATTTAAAGCATCAATTTTGCCGTTTGCACCCATACTGCCGCTACGGTCAACGGCAACAATAACTGGTAACGGTCTTGGTTTCTGAATTAAGAAGTCGTTTAGTGATTCCATTTTTCTCTCGTTTTTAAATTATGGGACAAAGTAAATACTTTCCTGTGCATTGTATCTGCACAGAATGTAAAAGTATAAAAAAAGGGTGGAAAAATTGGCTCTTTGGGTTTTGCGAAGCGTTGGCTTTGTGTGTCGGGGCAAAACCAAATGTGCCAATGTGCGGTTGACAAAAGAACTTTATTTTTTCGTGCGGTCGGGGTGTTTTAATTTTTTGGTCGTGCAAGTATGTGTGTTGGTTAAGTTGTCCAACGAGATGAGAAGTCAAATAGCTTGTATGTCGCTTTCCACGTTTCAAAATTTATTATCTGTCTGTTAAAGGTCATTTCCTTTGGTTGTTGCACTGTCCCTTTGTATTGTTGCTAACTTCTTTATTTACGCAACAAATATACAACATTCGTAAATGCAAACTATATAAC
>CAYFTB010000062.1:0-12924 GCA_964345875.1 uncultured Proteiniphilum sp. | reverse complement strand
GCGATTAAATATCAAAAAGGCACTGTACTCATAATCGAATACAGTGCCTTTTACTCAGTCGCTTTTTTGAAATTTCCATCCTGAAAGACAACTTGTTTGTCCTGGAATGCATGATGTAGGGTGCGCTCAAGAAGCTGAACATTCACATTTTGCACCTCAGCAGAAAGCATAACTCTCACTGGTGCATTTAAATAGGTCACGTCATTTTCTGCATTAGCAATTCTGCTTTCCACATCATTTCGAGTGAATCCAATTTTATACAGATTGTTCCATTTACTAATATCTGGATTAGTATTTAATGATTTCAGCACATAGATATAACCTGTCGTAAATTCTTCTCCAAAACTTTCAGCCAACGTTTCTTCATCTACCGGTTCTGTCACCATCCGTCCATGACGTTCAGTAGAATAAAGCGATGAAGCTGTGGATCTATTCCTATACTGTTTTCACTCTGAAGCTCTGGAGTGGATACATATTTTTCAATTCCTTCAGTTCCCATTATATAGCTGAAATGAGTATTTTTAAATTCCGCCGCTCCTATACGTTTTTGCTGTTCTTTAACCCTTCTTCTACTTTCCATTGCTAACCGAACAGACCATTCAATGTCTTCATCTGGAATTTCACTTTCGTCACTTGGGTACAGAAGTTTGAGTAAGCCACTTACAGTTTTATTGACTGCGTTAGTATCACGTCCACTTAAAGCACCACCAAAGTGAACTCTCCCCTGAATCGCTGAAAGCCTGCTTTGTAATCTGAGTTGACTCATACACTCGGATAGAAAATCACTTACTAATCCAAAATGGTCTGTTAATATTTCTTTTCCTATCTTAGGAACATCCCATCCTGGTAAATAAGCATGTATTCTATCCATTAGAGCCGTATCGTCACGCATTTCTGGAGGTAATGGTCCAAGCAAATGTCCAATTCTTTGCTGATGTTCGACATCAACATCAAAATTACCAACCATGACTATACTGCCATCAGCTCTTATACTCTCTTTACCCCTACTAAACTCACCTGATTCCATATAGCCTTTCATTATGTTAATGCCATCTTTTTTATCAAATGAAATGCCTGAAATTTCATCAAAACAAACTACATCATACTGAAAAACCTATCCACGTCTACCACTATTATTATCAACAAACATTTTTGCTACAGTCGCCTTGTCACCAGAAACTAAATGCGCATAAGAAGAAACCTGTTGAAACAGATGGCTCTTACCTGTTCCTCGTGGTCCTAGCTCAACTAAATTATAGTTTCTCTCAACAAAAGGAACCATCCTTAAGAAGAATGCATCTTTAGCACGATCATTTAAACCACTCGGTTCAATTCCTATACTTCTCAAAAGAAAATCCTTCCAATCCTTTGTTGTGAACTCTTTTCTCGCATCTGCAAGTACATCAAGTACGTTTTTCTGAGACAACTGTATTGTACGAATACTTTCAATCCCAAACGGTCTTCCCCTATTCTCTTGAGCAATTGTGGCATCATAAGCTAAAGACACCTCTGCATAAAAACCTCCAGTTAATATTCTCTCGTGCTCACTGACTAATTCAGGAGAAATACGTATATCTTTTAATTGTAAACTAGGCAGAGTAGCTACATAGGAATCGCTTTTCTCATCTAATCTTGCATTGATAATATCAATTATCCTTACTTCACCTTGCTCCATGGCTCTAGCTTTAAACAACTCTTGTTCTCCTGCTTTAACAGTCTTAGACTTCAGTTGTTTCTTAACAATTTCAATTCCTTCTTGAATTTCATCCTCATTAGTACTAGCGCAATATCGACCTAACATAAACTCTACTACATAGGTAGGTACAAGGAATTGCCTGCTGAATGTTCTAACCAAATCTTTTTTTACTAACTATCCATCTAATACTGAGGCAGCAATTTCATCAATTCTGTCAAAATTCATTTATTGCTCACCTCCTATAATAGTTGCTATTTGATAGACTACTTTATCATTTTCATCAAGTACTACTAAAAAGGCAGATTTTCCTTCATAAATATCATCATCAACGACCACTGATGTTATCCCATCTGATGGAAATTCCTTGACCCCCATTACTATTGAGGTTTCTGGCATTGCTGGCTTCGTTCTAATGTCTAGCCTTAAATCCTCAAATTGACCTTCAGCAGCTACTTTACACCTCATGCCCTTCCAAACAATATCTGTAATTGTTAGCAAAGCGCTATTATTACCTTTTGGATCCGATATCAATAAATCAAGCAGGATATTTTCCTGAAGGCTTATCCCTCCATGTGTATATTCTGTATTTGCTCTATAACATCCGGCTCCTTCAGCTAATACAAAATGGACATTCGGATTCCAATACCATTGATAATAGTTACCAGCTAATAAGGCTCCTGGTTTTGCTGCAGCGGTCCTCCCCCATTTACTATCAACAAGGGATGCAGCAATATTTACCTTTGGAAGTCCTCCTGGCATCATTAACCAGCCGTGATCTGATAAAATCTTTACTCTAGACCAACCATTTGCAAATAAAATCTCAACCTTTTCAACAACTTCATCAATATAACGACTGAAATTTTGAACTATACGCCAACCCAAACTATGTCCATCTTCATCTATGTGACTATAATCCAACCATGCATTATTTTCTATTTCTTTTCTATAATCACCATGCTTTAATACTTTCCAACCTTTTATATTCATTAGACTTTCTAATCTTTGTGATAATGCTTTTTGATTTGATTCTTTGATCACAGGGCAAAAATCTTCATTATCCACTTCCAAACCAATTAACTCATCTGCTATTGGCATTAAAGCTGGTTTGCAGGTAGCAGTTAATGAAGGGAGCTCGGATAATCTTGACCGATACATTACATCATACCCAAGTGCAGTTAAGTTCTCTGATACTTGTTTTGCCATATCAAACCGTAGTCCGTCTACAAACAAAATACATTCTCCAGGTTTATGTTCGCTAGGAACTGACTTGATTGGATTGGTAGCAATTGCCTTTTGCAAATTCCTAGCACATTCATCTATCCATGAAATGTATATGGATCTTATAGCATTAGTAATCGCATCAATATCCTCTTGTTTTTTTACTAATTGCAAAGCTCTAGAAACCGCATTATCCACTTTCCAACCCCAATCTTCATAAGCTTTAATTATTTCTGTTATGTTTCCAGTAATAATTTTCTGAGTATGTTCTGCAATAATACTTAGCCAGTACATAGCTTCCGCCAATGGAGCATCTCCACTTGCAGCCCATACAAAGTTTCTTCTTTCGCCATGGGTCTTTTCTAATTCAATAATTCTATCTCTTGCGTTATGTTCAGCTAATCCAACTAATAGTTTTAACTCTTTTCTTAATGCATTCTCTTGCTGATCATTCCATTGTGGCGATCTGTCAGGCTCTATACCAAGTGGCATAATAATATTGCGCATGACTTGTGGTATAGCATTATATTTTGCTGGTGCTTCACAAAATCTATCCCACACAGAATCCCATTGTGGCTCTTTCCATGCAATTTTTTCAGTAGCAGTATAAATTGTATCCTGCTCTGGATTAAGCCGAAACTTTGAAATACAAATTTCAACAAAAGCTTCCCACTCTTCATCGCTTTTGCTTTTCTTAAATGAATCGGGATCATTTATCCAGTTAAGAACATCTCTTATGGTATCTCCACCTGTTAAAAGTGCATTAAAATAATCCTTATCTAAATATTCATTTTTTAAAGAGTCGATCTCTTCAAACAAAAGCTTCACTAGAGCTCTTTCAAGTGCTTCAATTGTTTGAGTATCTTGTTGAATATTTAGTCCTAATCCTCCATTTTTAGTTTTTAAATATGCTAGTGGTGTCCAGTCTCTTGAATTTATCTGAGACCAGATTACACCACGATACTGCAACTCTGCAAGTGGCATAAGTTCCTCAGAGCAGCTTTCCACCGCTCTTATATCTTGTCTACTTACACCTGGCAAATATAGTACCGGAACTTTTCCAATGGGAACTTTATAACTATCAATTAATCCAGAAATAGCTACTCTTAACCATATCGCTGGTCCCATATGAACTTCAGGTTTATATTCCCCAAGTACAAGTAGTTCTGGCATCTCACCTTTAAGTACCTCTACAGCCTTTTCCCAAAGCTTTTCTTTATCAGTCCATAAAATACATTGAGGTGGAGATTCAGCTTCAGTATTATAATTTGCTGCTGCTCTGATGCTGTTTATTATATTATTTATTAATTTCAACTGAACTTCACCTCATCTTCTTTTGCTTTTTTCTTTTCTTCTAGTGTCAAATGGTAATCATTGATTCTATCTCCACCAAACAAATGATACCAAGGACTATTTTCTGTATCTTTACCTCTGTCTTTATTCCATTTAATATTTGGTTTATCTCGTAATACTCCAGCGCCTTTTTTCCCCACATCTCCAACCAGCATAAAAGGACGAATGTTGACACGTACGCCATCATTTAAATCAGGTTCCCAGCCTAAAGGCTGTTTATTAAGAGGCTTCCATCTCACGAATATGTCATATGGAGCTTCTCCTTCGAGTATTAATTCCAATTTCTTTTTCAAACTTATGGCAGCATTTAATTTCTCTTCTGCACCTTCTATGCCGTCCATCATAGCTGATTTCTGTTTACTAATCCAATCCCCCAAGTAAGTATAAATTAAAGTCTCTAGATTCTTTCTGTCTAGCTTATGATAATTCACTAATACTGAAAATCCATCTTTTAAACCATCCCATATTTGCCATATAAATGGACGATGGCCGAACAGCTTATAATGCTGTGTAAAGAACTTATCTCTAAGCCACAACTCCAAACTTTTTCCCGCATGATCAGCATCAGAGAGCAATCCAGGCAATATCGTATTAATGTCTTCAGCTTTATATGCTGCGGCAAGTATGTTAAGTAACCTTTCAGAAGCTGGGGCTTCACCTCTTACAGATGGGATGCAAACAATTCCATCTTTGTCAGCAAAAGATAATAATCCTCCACATTCTTCAACTAAAGCTTTCGCTTCATCAGAAAGCTCCATTTCATCATCTAACTCTGCAGGCCATCTATAACCCATTAGTCTTGCAACCGCTACCTGTAAAGGATCTGCTGATTTCCTTGGATGACCATGGAAAATCCATTGAGTTGAATCATCAGAATATGGTTTAGGAAATCCATCAGGATACTTTTCATCAGCAATATTTTTCCAATACTCATAATTAAATGGTACTTTTTTAAATGTATTATTTGTTACACTTAATTTTTTATCAATACTTCTAACTAATCTTGGAAAATCTACAGATGTTACAAAAGCAGTAACTGGAAGCAAATACTCTTCTTTTGTTGGAATTACAACATTTATGTTACTGTCTTGTATATCCCCGTAATAATAACCCCAAGGTAAATTAGCCATTTGGCTAATAGCAACACCTTTCTTTCCCCATGCATATTCACCTTGCCTTCTAGCTAAATTTTCACCATTAATACCCCATCTTAGAATATTCTGCATTCCTGAATTTACGCATTTTTCATCAGAACTTGGAGTGCTTTGATATTTTTCCCATCCATTCGCAATAAATTTATTCTCCCAGAAATATTGCCTGAAATAATTATCATCCCCTGTTTTAATTCCCTGAGGCACTTCAACATATTTTCCAAAGAGATTGCTAAAGTCAATATTTTCTAGTAATATTCTATAATCAGGATTATCAAGCTGCTGTTTTTGGTTTATCTCAACTACACTGTCAAACTTTAATCCTTTAGCTTTTTCTTGACTAGAGATTAATTCTGATACATCTATCCCACTAATTGTGTTAATCTTTGTCCAGGTTTTGCTTATTATTAATAGCAGTACATTAAAATCCCACATGGGTGTCTGGAATGCCTTAGCACCCAATAATCCAATAAAATCCCATTTATGATGCTTTAGAAGATTTTCTCTTAATTCCTTGTAAGTCTTCAAAAATAGCCAATTTTGAGGTAGAACAAGACTTGTTGTACCGTTAGAATCACAAAATTCAATGCAGCGTTCTAAGAATACTGTCGCTAAATCCGATTTTGAAGTATTATAATTTTTTTCACAGTAATCATACAACTTTGATGCTTGTTTACCTCTAGCTAAATAAGGAACATTAGTAATTACTAATTGGTATTTGTCTCCTAGTAGACGTAAAGCTTTATCGATTCCTTGAGCAAGAATACCATAACTGTCGGTATCGATATTATTCGGTTTTATAATCCTTCTTTCTAATAAAAGACTCACTTTTTCCCAATTTCTAGCGAATAAAGTGTTATTCTCAATTTCCTTCTTTGGATTAATTAAACTCCCCAAGATATTCGCATCTCTAAATATTTCGTAGAGCGCATCTAAGTGTAACTTTAAATCTAAATCATCTCTAGCTATTGCCAGCCACTCTTCTTTACTCATCGTGATAGACTGTCCACACCATGCAATATTGACCTCTGGAAGTCTTCTAAAGCCTCCCGCATGTGGATACTTCCACGCTGCTATTGCTAATGCGAACACAGCGATTTCAACACATCTTTTCTCTATCTCAAGTCCAAATAAATTTTGGGTTATTACACTATCACATGCATCTCTTGCAGATAGTCCTTCTATCTCCATCCTAATAGGAACTAATGTCAAAAATACTGATACTAAAAAATGACCAGATCCACAAGATGGATCTAAAACCTTAAGTTCAGATAAATCTTCATCCCAGGCTTCAAAACTCTTTGAGAATGGTTCCCATATATTTTGTTCGTTTTTTTTCAACCTTAAATACTCAAATTGCAATTGCTTTGTATTTATTAATTTTCTAACTTCATCTTCTGAAATATTCCCATTTATTGAAAGTGTGCTTAGCTTCTTATTTGCGTACCAACTTCCAATAGTATTATGAATTAAAAAATCAACCATATAGTCTTCAGTAAATAGCTGGGTGACTGCTGGTAATTCATGTTCACTGATTTTTACTCCAGACTCATTTATTGATGATTTTCGTTTATTTTGCCAGTATTGATAAGCCCATCCCAAACTATCAGATGCCTTAAATACATCATTTTCAATGTTCGAAACAAGATTTTCAAGTTGCCTTTGCATTTCTGGAGATAATCCGACTTTAAATACTGGAGAGTCAGCCCTAAATACTTGTGGCAACATTTTAGTTGCAAGTTTTGCCGCCATTTCCCAGCCATTTTTGAGTCCTAGCTCCTCAGCCAACTCGTCACACTCTGATAATGTAACTGGAACTGCATTCTCAATATCATCATCTTCATAATACATAAGCAAATCGTTTTCTGCCAAAAACCTTGCAAAAAGCATTCTATGCCAATGTTCATAGGCAATTTCTTCAACTAATCTATCAATTTCTTGGGTTTCTGTTTTAGAGTCACGAATGTCACCTAAATTTCGACCATGTGCTCGTAATCTTCTACGCAATGCTCGCTCATCCTCTGACAAATAACTATATGGCGAAGCTTCACCTACTCCTAGTTGTTCTAGAGCAATTCTTGCTGCTTCCTCTGCTATTTCCCTAGCATTCTCTATGGTTCTTTCAAATTTATTTCTTAACTCCCTCGATAAAGGTTTCAATCATTTCACCTCCTGATTAGCGTACAATTATTGGTCCATCGACTAATTTTTCTTTAAGCTGAACTCTTATTTCTTCAATCCAACGATTAATTTCTTCTTCTGATTTAAGTGTGCGTTTGGGTATCTCAACCATTTGCAACTTTGGTTCGAGTTCTTTTGCGGCCATCTCGGTAGCCATATTAAATTGGGCTTGTAATGCCGCTTCTTTGTCAGTCCATGATCTTAATGGGTACTGCCTTAAAGCACTCAATAATTCCTCATATGTTCCTAAAGCAATTGGCTGAATTTTCGAGAGCCCGCTTTGTTTTAATATACTAGTTCGCTTCTCTTCACTTAATCTGCTCCAAGCTTCGTTACTATTTAGCTTTTTATTTAAATAGTCGTAAACACTTGAATATTTTGAATACTTCTCATTTATTGTAGTTCTCAATATATTTTCTAAAGACTTTAATAGTGGTACTATCATATCAGGCTCATGAAGAAGTTGACGTTCTTCTTTTATGGATTGTACTTGTTTCTTAATATCACTAATAGCACCTTCATTAGAAACAAGAGATATCATCTGTTCTAATTTATTCCAATTGATAATCCTACTTTCAATGTTCAACTTCAACTTAGACCACTCTTCAATAAGCGTTTCTAGTTTATTTCTATTTTCATAAATCGATAATAACTGTTCATTACCTGTCTGATATTTAAGCTCATTAATTAGCGACGTATCTGGCTTTTCAGGTCTAGGTTCTACTCCTCCAGCATCTTCTGCAAGCTCTAACATATAATTAATGAAATCTTCAGCTTTTAAAGACTCGTTGCCTGCATCAGCCTTAATACCTGCTTTTTGATACAACTTCCTAATCTGGATTCTTTGTATCGTAGAGATTGTCACAGATTCTATTTTAAAGGTCATCTTACCAATTTGTTTTCTTTCAATATCTTTTGGATTAACTATATTCCCAGATTCGTCCAAACATCGAATCAACCCTGCAACCATTAAAGCAAGTAACGACCCATCTATAGCATCTCCAGACCAACCGTAAGGTGCATTTTCGAATTCCCTTCTGATATCTGTTCCTTTTTTCCCGCTGCCTATATAATTCATAACTTTTTTACATACAGCATGTTCAGATACATCTCCATTAAAACCTACATATTTAAGTGAATCAGGTGCACCTTCTTTAGCTTTTGAAAAGACTTTATTCCAATTAGGATTATCTGCTATATCAAACTCTTGAAAAAGCCTATGAATTGAGTTTTTAGCAGCAGATGATATGGCGTCCTTTAGGTTTGCTTCAATAATCTCATTTCCCCCCGCTTGGAAGACATTAGCTTCAGATAAAGCCTCTCTTAACAATTCATCAATATTTCTTTCAGCATTGTTTTTAATCGTCTCCATGGCCGCCATAGCCTCTTTGCCCTCAGGGGTTACAGGAGCCGGTGAACCCTTTTTGCTTAGAGTAGCAGTAGAAGCTTTTGACTCCACTAGATAATTTGCAATCTCCGCTCTCTTTGGGATAAATACGAAAATTGTAGGTGATTGATTTCCTGCTTGTCTTGCATCAATCCTTACTGAATCTTCATCTGTACTCCATTCATTTCTAACCCATACATATACATTCTTATTAGCATCTGCTGGTAATGTTGTGCCAAAGAAGAAATTGATATCTCTAACTACCTTTGACTGTCCATGCATAATTATTGATTTCTCTACTGTTTCAACAAATTTCTTTTTGATTCTATCTTCTCTTTCAGCATTTACACGATGCATTTCATTTCGAAGAACATTTTGATTACTCGCATAATCATCCAACCAAGCTAAATTCTCCTCAGTCTGTATTCTGTACTCATCATCTACCTTCATAAGCAGCTCGCAATCATCTAATAAATTACCAAGCCTACTTCTAAGCTGTGAGCTCCCACTAGATAAATCTGTAACCATAAGATCTGCCAAAGTGTCTATATTCGACTTTATTCCAATCTCATTATTATTTCCAGCTAATTTATTAATTAAGAAAATCAGCCCACAGGCTCTAGAAACTAGCCTCTCATCATCTCCTTGCGTGTACCACAGCATAGTTTTCTCATGTACTTTTCTTGGTAAAACTCTAGCATGAAGCATTTTATCTGCCAAATCGTAGTATAAATAATCTGCAGGAATCACATTTCCTAATGGCTCGTTTATATTCGATTGGGTAGCTTTATGAACCATGCTTAGCTGATTCCTTAACTGGCTATCCGTACCTGTTTGATCTAGTACTCTTAATGTGTTTTCCCAAAACCTTCTTCTAACTGGTAAAATTGGATAATCTTGAGTGAAGTATTCTACATCCCTTTGATTATGCCCAATACTAGTTGCAGTTAAATGTCTAGATATTTCACCAATATTTTTCTCCATAATTTTTCTTATCTCTTGCACTTTGTCTGGCTTCTTAGCTAAAATCACTTTTCTTACAACCGCATCGACATCAGTATCAGATAATTCTATTCTAACAGTAAATCGTCCTTCTAATTTTTTTAATAATGCTGTTCCTGTTACAGCTGTTTGCCCAGTTCCAATAAATAGCAGTTTGCTTCCGATTTGCTTACTACATGCTTCAACAACCTCTTGCACATCCATTGCCCTTTGAGTACTGTCGCCAATATATTGTTCAACTTCATCTAATATAACTAAGGTCAATGGCATTTGGCCACCTTTTGATAGTGCATCTTTAATTGATTTAATCATTTCATCGCTTGTGACATCTGACTTATTCGGAAATCTATTATTTAAGGTTTCAACACAGCTTTCTGGAGTAGGGAATAGGTTAGGTTTTACTTCTGACAAGCTTTCATGCAGCCCTTCTGCCACATAAAGGTTATCTAGTTCTTCATTCCAATCATATCCTTTAGCTTCTACCTTCTCTTTTACTTGGTCATAAATTTTCTCAGACTTCAGCCACATAACAAATGATGCATTTGCATAATTTTCTGGTAACCCTGCAGATTTATATATTATTCTCAGTAAAGCCAACCTAACGCTTCCACTAGCACCAGCACTCAATGTACCCATGGCTGCATGCAAACCGCCATATCTTTTAGCTTGAGTACTTAATTCATGAAGGAGAACTTTTATACTATCAGGTAAATCTGCTAATGATCTAGCTCTTGCACCATCTTGAAACTCGACATCCTGCCAAAAAGCACCTAACATTTTTACTAAGTGTGATTTACCAGAACCAAAAAAGCCACTAACCCAAACTGCTGGTTGTTGTTCGTGTCCCAAGTTTCTTAAATAAACTTCAAGAATATGTTCCATCCCTTTTTCATATTGCCCGTCACAAACAAAAGTCTCTACTTCATAACGAAGCACATTAAGATTCCTATCATTAACGCTTGCAACGCCTTCATTAACAAGTTTACGTTCTAATGGATTAATCAAATATACATCTTTATTCAGCATATAAATCCCCCTTAGATTATTTTATTACATGTAATAGGTAGTGCATGATAGTTCCAGCCATCATACCCATCAAGTAACCGATAATTATTATTTTCATAACTTCCTGGGAAGAACACCAGAAGCCTTCCTTTCACCATTGGTGATAACCTATCAACTAAATCTCTAACCTTTATAAATCCAAAGATAGAACCAACACCTGAAAGTGCAACTACATCTTCATCAGTAATATTTTCACTGTCAATAAACCTTCTGAATTTTTCTTCTATATAGTCACTATATTTATGAATAATATTAGACAATAGTTTTGGATTTTTATAATAACTCTTTGCATAACGTTGACTATGCATCCACTCTGAGAATGTATCTGTTAAGTTAAATTCTACCCACCCATGATTTAAATTTCTTGTAGCTAATTCAAATTCTGTAATCTTAGCCTTAAGTCTACGCTCATCAGATTCCTGGTAAACTGCAAAAATTACTCTTTGAGCTGCAGCAAGATCTCTCCAAGGAATCGAAATAGTTTTTTCGTAATTCTTTAATAGTACATCAATTTTGCTCATAAATTAAATCTGCCTCCTCCTTAGTAATAAGGTTTGGAAGTGAAATCTCCATCACATTACCAATTCGCTTAAAAAATATCCATCCACGAGCTGAAGCATTTTCAGCAAGTTCTATTGCCATTTCCTTAGAACAATCATTTATCTCCATATACGTTGTTTCAAAAAGAGCTGGACCTCGCTGCCCCTCTAAATATCCAAGGTATATAGCATATGCCACAGTAGCAGGCGTAGCTTTCGCTTGAACTCTGACTTTATCACGTCTCCCCTTTAGGTGACCGCTTTTTGTCCAGCTAGACAAAATATTACGAGCCATTGATTGTAGTGTAGATTCACTAAATCGATTCGGCTCCATCTCATCAATCAACTCTTCTATAGACTTTTTTTTGACTTCGGCATTATGTTCTAGTGATTTAATTGCTTTGAAAGAGTAGTTTAGAACTCTGTCTCTACAAAATGCACAAAGCATTGCTAATAGTGGTCTTCCTTCTTCATCACGATTCCAGAAAAATAATAAATTCCTGAAAATCGATATTGTAGGATCAAGAGAGTATAATTCCGTTAAAAAATTAGCTGTTATTGTCCGGGAAGAAGATGATCTCTTCAAAAGGCAATTTTGATCTATAATAGCTTTAATATAATCATCATATACAATCGCATCTGGAACAGCTTCAAGGAGATTTGATAACTCTTCCAACATTATAGTCCGACCTGTATGGACGCTCCTTTTATTATATTTAAAACCAAACCTCTCTAAAATTGATTTTTCCACGTTGTCACCATCCATCTATTTATATTCTTTTAACGCTTTTATAAGTAATTCACTTACACCATTCTTTTCACAAAAATCTATAATTAGAGCACGCACCATTCTATTAGGTACAACTTTATTATTTTCCCATCTATTAACTGTTTAACTGTTGAAAAGCTAACATGCACTGCTTCAGCAAAATCTGTTTGAGTCATCTTGAGCTCATTTCTTATAGCCTTAATCGTTTCAGAAATTATCATTTTATCACGCTCCTATATTAATATTATAGCATTGTCTATATAGCAAAGTCTGTAATCAATTGAATTATTTACATCTATACTGTCTCCTCAACCCTATAGATATATCTAATCTGTCAACTCAACCCTACCCATATTCTAGCTCAAATTTTGCACAAAAATATACCCTCGATATGTTTCCACGTACACATATCAAGGGCTTAGGTCGAGTAGACAGATTCACTTTCATTTTATAAAACCTAGTATCTTCAAGGCTTTCCGGGCTTTATTTCTTAGACATCAAGCAAATGGTCTCCACATGTTTTGAGATGAGTGGATAGCTGTCAAAGGACAATTTCCATTTTC
>CAYFTB010000061.1:0-13130 GCA_964345875.1 uncultured Proteiniphilum sp. | reverse complement strand
ATTAGCTTTGTGTATAAGCCTGATAATAAATAAGGCTCACTTATTATTTTAATTACATTTCAAACATAAATTATCGTATGAAGGCACTAGTTTTAATTATCAGTTTTATCATATCTATTTGCTCGCAATTTAGCTATGCACAATCAGATAAACCAGTAAGAATTGGAATAGATGGCTTAACGCATGATCACATCCATGGCATCTTAAACAAACACAAGGAGCGTAACGATATCCAGATTGTAGGAATTGTAGAGTCAAACAAAGAAAAGGCTCGAGCTCTTTCAAACAGATATGGATTCGACATGAACATTGTTTATGATGATTTGGCTACAATGATAGAGAAAACCAAGCCAGAAGGAGTGGTTGCTTTCAATTCAATATATGACCACTTGAACACAGTTGAAATATGTGCCCCGAGGGGTGTTCACGTGATGGTAGAAAAACCATTGGCTGTCAGCATGGAGCATGCTAAGAAAATGGAAAAACTTGCACGGGAAAATAATATTCATCTTCTGACCAACTACGAGACAACATGGTATCCAACTCACTACAAAGCATTTGAAATGGCAGTCATGAATCAGAAGATTGGTAAAATCAACAAGATGACTATCAACGACGGGCACAAAGGCCCAGTTGAAATTGGCTGTTCTCCAGAGTTTTTGGCTTGGCTTACAGATCCAATATTGAATGGTGGCGGAGCTGTTACTGACTTTGGGTGCTATGGTGCTAACTTGGCAACATGGATTATGCAGAACGAAGAGCCAATATCCGTTACCGCTGTGCTACAAACCATCAAACCGGATGTTTATCCCAAAGTTGATGACCAAGCAACAATCATTTTGACTTATCCAGAAGCACAAGCAATAATTCAAGGATCATGGAATTGGCCAATTGACAGAAAAGACCTCACCATTTACGGGAAAGAAGGATATATAACAGCACATAATCAACAATCATTGGAGTATCGACTTACCCGCTCTGAGCCTAAGAATGAAATAAAAGTAACTGAATTCCCATCAGAAGCTAGAGAACCTTTCAACTATTTTGCAAACGTAATCAAAGGAATATTTAAAGTGGAAACAACTGATCTTTCCTCTTTGGAAAACAATATAATAGTTGTAAAAATATTAGACGCAGCAAAACAAAGTTCGGCGGAGGGAAGGACTATTTGGTTCGAAAAATAAGGACAAAATCAAAAGAGGGTGTAATCACATTGTGAAACACCCTCTAATATTTTATTTCATCAAATACCTATGATATCTACTATTGTTACCTACAAAATGATTATAAATAAGCTATTGCTTGCTCCAATTTGATAGAGTGAGATCCTTTTAATAATATATAGAAACCTTTTACTGGCGATTTCTCCAGTCTTTTATTTAGTTGATCAATATTCTCAAATACCTCAACAGAATTGTTAGTGGCACATTCTTTAGCTAGTTTATAAAAAATCGATCCGACCAAGAATACATTATCAAACCCCTGACTACTTACAAGCTCAATAATATTTCGGTGTTCATCAACTGAAATATCTCCCAGTTCCTTCATATCTCCCAAGATTACAGATTTGGGAAGATTGGAAGGAATCTTAATAAAAAATTCCAGTGAAGCCTTCATACTTGTAGGATTTGCATTGTATGAATCAATTATAAGATCATTATTTTCAGTCCTCTCAAATTGAGAACGATTATTTGTAGGCTGATAATTCTCTAGTGCTTCGCTTATAAGCTTGCCATTAACTCCATAGTACTTTCCGATTGCAGCCGCTGCTAGAGCATTATCAAGATTGTATTCGCCAACAAGATGAGTCTTTACCCTATGAGGGTGTTCAAAAAAATTCCAGTCGAAGTTAAGAAAAGGGGTTTCAGACGAGAGTGTTCCAGAAACAAAAAGTTCAGGATTGTCTCTACCATATAATATACGATCCATTCCGTCGGATTTATCAAAGAGTATTTCATTATCTCGGTTCACAAAAACCTTACCTTCTTTTTCTCTGATAAAATTGTATAGTTCACATTTGGTTTTAATCACATTCTCAACTGAACCAAAACCCTCTATATGAGCTTTGCCAATATTTGTGATTAATCCGATGTTTGGCTCAGCAATTTCACAAAGCGCCTTGATTTCACCCTGATGATTAGCCCCCATCTCAACCACACCAATTTCATGTTCTTTTGTTATAGAAAGCAACGTAAGGGGTACTCCAATATGGTTATTAAAGTTTCCCTGAGTAAATGCTACATTAAAACGCTTTGAAAGAATTGCAGCAATAAGCTCCTTAGTAGTTGTCTTACCATTACTACCAGTGATACCAATAATTGTTATCTTTAGTTTGTGGCGATGATAATTTGCCAGCTTTTGCAATGTTTTCAAAACATCATCCACTACAATAATTCTAGAATCAGAAGGCTTGTCTACCCACTCATCCACCACTGCATATGCACACCCCTCTTCAAGGGCTACATCTACAAAATGATTTCCATTAAAATTGTCTCCTTTTAGAGCAAAAAAGATAGAGTCAGGGGTGCATCTTCTCGTATCTGTTGTAATGGAGGGATGTTTGCAATAAATATCGTATAAATTAGAAATGTTCATATCTTTTATATTTTACATGTCTAACTTCTTAGATGTTTCTTTTTTCAATGAAGCCTTATTAAGAACAATATTTGTTGTTTTGTATTTCACAAATGCTTCAGATGCATACCAAATACCATCATATGGACCAGTTTTACCCCATGAGTTCTTAACCATGTAATATTTATTTCCATTCTGATCCTTAGCAATTCCATAAATATGCATTCCGTGATCATCAGTTGTTTGCCAGTTGTCATAACCTTCCTGACGCATCTCCTGTGTGATTTCTTTTTCTTTTAGTATATCATGACCAATTTTGGAGGAAACATTGCTCATTCTTTCTCTTTCAGATAGCCCAAGCCATCTTGCCTGATCTGAACCTGCATTTTCAACTGCATTTTCGTCAGGCACTATTGCTATACCCTGTCTTGAAAATCCTGATTCACTCACATCAGTTGCCCAAGCCACTGTATATCCGTTCATTATCGCATTGTCAATATTACTAATCATTTCATCTACCGGCAGATTATATGAATTAGCCCATCTCCAGTTGTCTGGCACCTCAATTGCAAACTGAGAGTAGAAGGGATGATGCGTGAATGATGAAATTGAAATGTAATCACTTTGTTTGATACCCAGAAAGTCTCTAAATGATTGAGGAGTATATTCTTTTCCATTATATGTAAATGTTTCGGGTTTTGCTCCCATATATGCATCCAAAATACCATTAAAAACAACTTTCCAAGTAGTGGAAAGATTATTTCCTCCAGCATCTACAATACCTTTAATATATCCGCTAAGTGCTTTGTCCATTTCAGAGTGATTGTGTTGCTCTGCTCCATTCATTAAACCTGAATAAGCCTCATCTGGAATAAGTCCATATTGATCGAGAGTTTCCACAACATCTGCAAAAGATCCTCCGGGCGAGAAGTTGAGATTCCCATGAACCCTAGCATATTTTTCTGCTTTATCTTCATAATTTCTTCTTACAATATACATCTCTGAAAGATCAAACTCTCCTTTCCCAGTTCTTAGCAATTCAGACTCAATAAGACTTAATCCTGAAAAGCTCCAGCATGTTCCAGAATTTGCCTGATTCTTTATTGGAGTTATTGCGTTTTCTTTTACGACTGTGAAAGTGTAAGAATCACTTTGTGAATAAAGCGACAAGGATATTATTAGTGCCGCAAAAATTAAAGTTAACCTATTCATAATGTCATTAGTTTTAAAAATTTATTTGTAATATATTATCACAAAGATACTTCAAAAAGGATAAAACAGCTCTCAATAAATTATATAAATATTTAAAAATAAATAGCTACCTTTGAAGTCAAAATTTAAAGTCGCAAATATTATGGACAAGATGAAACCCAAAAATAGAAGAGGCAAAAAACTACTGTCTTGGATAATAGTTATTGCCTTGGCATCATTCTCATTATTTATATATATAAGATACTATTATGTTTTTGGTGAGGGCGTGAAATCTGGCGAACTAAATTATATGATATACAAAGGAGTTATATTTAAAACTTATGAAGGCAAACTAATTCAATCAGGCTTTAGAGCTGACAAACCTGGAGGCTTACAGTCAAACCAATTTGAATTTTCGGTTCAAAACAAAGAGATTGCCCAAAAACTAATGCTTTCTAGTGGTAAGTTCGTACAACTGCACTACAAAGAATACTTTGCCCCAATTCCGTGGCGAGGATTCACTACTTTTATTGTTGACAGCATAATAACAATTGAAGAACCTGATAGAACTAACATTAATGACATAGCTCCATATGCAATAGAGTCAATGTAGGAGGCCGAATGAGTAAAAATAAGTTTTATGTTGTTTGGAAAGGCAAAACTCCAGGCATATACGATACATGGAATGATTGCAAAGCTCAGATAAGTGGATTTGAAGGTGCAATATACAAGTCATTCCCTACTAAAGAAATTGCAGAGATAGCCTATAATGGAAACCCTTGGAAATATATTGGTTCCAACAAAACAAAGCAATCCTCTTACAACAATCCATCTGTTGGGGCAGAAGAAATCATCAAAGACAGTGTAGCTGTAGATGCAGCTTGTAGTGGTAATCCTGGGATAATGGAATATAGAGGAGTACTAACTAAAAACGGAGAACAAATATTTCATGATGGCCCATATGAAGATGGAACAAATAATATTGGTGAATTTTTGGCAATAGTCTATGCTTTGGCTTTGCTGAAACAAAAAAAAAGCAATCTACCAATATACAGCGACAGCAAAACGGCTATATCGTGGATAAAGAAAAAAAAGTGTAATACAAAGCTCGACAGAACTCCCAGAAATATTAAGCTGTTCGAGATGATAGAAAGAGGTGAGAAATGGTTGGCAAACAATACTTGGGATAATAAAATAATAAAATGGGATACTCCAAACTGGGGTGAGATTCCTGCTGACTTTGGACGAAAATAAAGCCACCTTCAAACTAATTTGACACAAATAACCATCAAATAGTTTACAAATAATATAATTCACTTCGATTTTGTTACCTTTGTACTTTGTTTTTTCAGAAAATATAATAATTTGTTTACAATTTCATTTGTATAATTATGCCGCAAATATCAGAGCGTGGATTGCAAATGCCCGCTTCACCAATCAGAAAATTATCTCCTCTGTCGGATGCTGCAAAAGCAAGAGGAATAAAAGTATATCATCTAAATATTGGACAACCAGACTTGCCCACCCCACAGGTAGCACTAGATGCTATTAAAAATATTGACAGAACAACATTAGAGTATAGCCCAAGTGATGGTTATCGCTATTATCGCGAAAATCTAGTAAAATATTATACCAAGTTTAATATTAATCTGACTCCTGATGATATTATTGTTACAGCAGGAGGCTCGGAAGCAGTATTGTATGCTTTTATGGCATGCCTAAATCCGGGAGATGAAATTATTGTTTCAGAACCTGCATATGCTAATTATATGGCCTTTGCAGTATCTGCCGGTGCTGTAATAAAAACTATACCTACAAGTATAGACAATGGATTCAGACTTCCCTCGTTCGAAACACTTGAGAGTCTTATTACACCCAAGACCAAAGGAGTGCTTATATGTAATCCTAACAATCCTACCGGATATGTTTATACTTCAGACGAGATGGAGAAGATTCGCCAGTTGGTGAAGAAATTCAATCTTTATCTATTCTCTGATGAAGTTTATCGCGAATTTATTTACAGTGATGATCCCTACATATCTGCATGTCACCTCAAGGATATTGAAGATAATGTAGTGCTTATTGACTCCGTATCCAAACGATACAGCGAATGTGGAATACGCATTGGATGCTTGATTACTAAAAATAAAGAAGTGCACGATACTGTAATGAAGTTTTGTCAAGCACGACTAAGCCCTCCTCTAATAGGACAGATTGCTGCAAATGCTTCGCTAGAGGCAGACGATAAATATATGAAGTCGAACTTTGAGGAGTATCGCAACAGAAGGGATTACCTGATAGAAAGACTGAACAAAATTCCCGGAGTTAAGGCACCTACTCCTATGGGTGCATTTTATACAGTGGCAAGTCTGCCTGTAGATGATGCTGATGAGTTTTGTGCTTGGTGTCTTTCTGATTTTCAATATGAGAATCAAACATTATTTCTAGCTCCTGCATCTGGTTTTTATATAACTCCAGGAATGGGAAAGAGTGAGGTGAGATTTGCATACGTACTTAAAATAGAGGATTTGGATAAAGCTCTCACAGTGCTTGAACATGCACTTGAAGCATATTCTAGAAGAAAGAAATGAGTGTAGAATATTTTATTGCTAAACGAATATACAAGGGGGATAAGAAAAACGAAAAGCGAGTTTCTTCGCCCGCCATAAAAATTGCTATTTCTGGCATTGCCGTGGGACTGGCAATAATGATTGTATCAATTTGTATAATCGTTGGCTTTAAAAAAGAAATTCGCGAAAAAGTTGTAGGCTTTGGCTCACATATTCAAATTACAAGCTACAACAACAATTCCGAATATGAAGATCATCCTATAGCCGTTTCCGACTCATTAAAAACATTTCTTAATAGCCATCCAGAAATTGCACACTCACAAGAATATATATCAAAGCCAGGGATTATTAAAACCAAAGATGACTTTCTGGGTGTGATTCTTAAAGGAGTATCTGATAATTATGATTGGAATTTTTTCAGTACTAACCTTACAGAAGGTAGTGTCATAAACCTCAATGATTCCTCTACCGAAAATCAAGCTATCATCTCAACATATATTGCCAATAAGCTACATCTAAAACTTGGCGATAGTTATACCGTTTATTTTGTGCAAGAACCAGTCAGAGCCCGCAAGTTTAAGATTGTAGGACTTTACGAAACCAATTTTGAAGAATATGACAAACTATTTGCCGTTGTTGACTCAAAAGTCCTGACTAGTTTAAATGGTTGGGATAATGATATGGCCACAGGCATAGAGCTATTTGTGAAAGACTTCAGCAAAGTGGATGAAATAACACAAGATTTATTTTTCTCCATTGTTTCACAAAAAGACAGACTAGGCAACAATTTATATACACGTTCTATTAAAGACATAAATCCTATGATATTCAACTGGCTTAGCCTACTGGATATGAATGTGTGGGTTATACTAGTTTTGATGACTCTTGTATCTGGATTTACCATGATTTCGGGGCTGCTGATAATCATACTCGAAAGAACTAATATGATTGGAATGCTAAAATCAATGGGAGCAAGAGATTTCAGTATCCGCAAAGTGTTCTTATATCTTTCCATATTTCTTATTGGACAAGGAATGATTTGGGGAAACATAATAGGTCTGTTTATTTGCTTGATTCAAAAATACTTTAAAATTATCAAGCTTGATCCAGTAACATATTACTTAACTTCGGTTCCTGTTGACTTAAATCCACTACACATTATACTTCTTAATATTGGCACACTACTTGTCTCATTGATAATGATGTTGGGACCTTCATATTTAGTTGCAAAGATCTCGCCTGCAAAGTCAATAAAATTCGAGTAGCACGTTCTCTCAACTAATCTATATATTTAATCAAAAATCATAGTAGTGTCATCAATCAAGACTTGAATGTTTACAATTATTTGCATTTGGGATGTTTTATAATACTTTAATAATGTTAAATCAAGCGGCGTTTTTATTTTGATTTTAGGTTCTTGATTGATTATTAGTTTATTATGAGTATTTTGTTTTGAGTAACAACTTTCCTGCGGGCTAAAAAAAAATTTTTTTTAGGGATAAAAGGGCTTTCAGCTAGGTGCGGAAGTTTTTAACATGATCCATTTTTTGCTCTGCGAGCTTAAAAAACTAATTATTACACTTTGTTAACTATGATTTATGGTCAATAATGTTAATTTATTTCACATTTGAGGGTGAAAATAGTCAAACAAATTTTTTTGTTTGGTGCTTATGCTTCTAGATGGACTAAACAAATTTTTTTATTAGGGTGTCAGGTCTTATTTATTGCTCCATAAATTAATAAATAAGGTGCTCCATCATCTATATGTGATATGTAATTTTATTTATTTAACGTAAATGCTCGGCAGATTAGTTAAGTAATGTTTTTTATTTGCTTGGATATCTTCTAAAACGATAAACAAAAAAGTTTTTTAGAGCAATAGTTAATGAGATATGCAAAATAAAAAAGTTTTTTTGCTACTTTATGCTCTTTGCGGGACAAAAAAACTTTTTTGTTACCGTTTAAAATCTACATTTTTAATTCACAATTTTTGCGTGAGACTTTGGTTTGCATATCGCAAATAAAAATCGTGAAGCCTTCTTTACAAGATGTGAAAAGCAATTTCAATGATATTCTGAAAGTATATTATATAGAAATATGATATTAAGCAATATTGTTTTTTAAAACAATAGTTATAAAATTTCTAATAATGAAAAAGAATTTTCTACTACTAATACTAGTATTAATATCATACTCATGTGCCACATTATATAATAGTCCATATAAAAATGTGACGATTGTAACATCTGATGAAAGCAAAATAATATATGATGGCGACACAATAAGCACTTCAGAAAACAAAGCAGAAATATCCGTTGAAAGAGGTCCTAAACCATTTACAATTATCGTAGAGAATGACTCTATGAGCAAACAGGTTGACGTTAAATCACAAAATTCACAAATCTATTGGGCAAATATCCCATTTATTTATGGATTCATTTTTGATTATAAAAACAATAAGAGATATTCATATCCTAGAAATGTTTATATCGACACACGTAACAGTAACAACACATACAGCAAGTATGGACAAGTAAAAAACAAGGGTGAAATGTATTTGCATTTATCTTTGCCACATATGAACTCTTTTTTGCTAACTCCACAAGGAGAATCCCCAAAATCTAGCGTAGGCTTTTGGGGACTTACAATTGGATTGGATTATTATCATTCAGACAATCAATATCTAAATGCTGGCGTTAGTGGTGTATCTGATTTTTTCTTACCCGTTCCAGCAGCTATTGACATGAGCGGAGAGTATGAACTAATGTCCTCAGGCTATGTAAGCCTCTCAAATAATCACAAGATTAACCGCTTTTCAATAGGATATGGGTTGTCATTCGGCAGAAACTTTTGGGATTTTAGATATTATGACAATTTTGATCCAGAACCACCAACAAGAGACCCTGTGAAAAAGAGCGGAAATGCCTTTGGTTTTGTATTTCCAGTATATTATCAGGCTGGCAATACGTTTAATTTAGGTATAGTTTACAGACCTACTTTGTATCGCCCTTCTATGCCTGAAAAATTTAAATATGAACACCTGATTAGTTTAGATTTTGCATTTAAGTTTAGAATCAAAAAATAACTATAAGTTAATGTATTTCATATACTTAGGCTATATACATAATATACGAAAGTTATAACATCAACTTACTTTCCGTATATTTATAGCTTATTAATATTAAAGAGAAAAAATGACCATGTTAATTAACAGAAAAGATAGCGATTTATTTTGTTTGTGTATTATATTTGTAGTTCACTAAAAGAGATTATACAAGCATAACTCTCAATTAGTGAAAAAAGGGAGTTCTTTGAAATATTGTATGCACATAAATAATATCAAACTTCATTTTTACATTAAAAATTAATTGCAAATTGAATTTTTAAAGTGAAATATTGTGTTATAGTAATAAGTAATGATTATACATCTATTTCATTTTTATCCTAAGAGTTTGATATGAAGAAATAATTCAGATGGAATAATAGATCTTGTTCAATCAAGTGATTTTGCAAACAATCAATTATAAACTATTGGTGAAAACAGATTCTAAGATAATTATAATACACCAATCAAAATCATATTGACTGACAATTTAAGTTCACATAATTATTATCTATTTTCTATCGTGTTTACTCATAAGTTAAAAGCTTAAATTATGAGAATAAGATATGACATTTTAAAAGAGAGAAACTATTAACCAAGTCATATCCTAATGCTTCTAGAATTGCGAACAATGATTGCATAAAGTAATTAAAATTTCTCATTAAAACGCAACACACGGCATGGAGTGCTTTTGATGGCAACAGCCATTTCTGTCACTTTAAGTTGAACTCCAATTTTTGAAGTAAAACAAACACATAGATATAAACAATAATTTGAATATCTGTTTCTTAGATGATTTATTCGTTTATGATGTGTGCGTATTAATTAGAACTCCTTCCTTTAATATATTAAGAGGCTTTTTTTATCAATAAAAGAGGCCTCTTTTTTTATGCAAAAAAACTAACAAAAGCACATACAGAACACCATTTGCAAAATATAAATAGTATATTGAGCAGTTGAAGACATTATGATTAAAAAATATGTAGGTTTGTGATTAACTTTGTATTTGTTGTGCATACTAAGAAACTATATGAATAGAAAAGAAAAACTTTGGACAAAGGATTTTATTACTGCGGCATTTGCTAATTTTTTGATAGCAAGCTCGTTTCACCTGCTAATGCCTACAATCCCGATTTATCTGTCAGAGCAGCTGAATATTGCACCATCACAAATTGGTATTATACTCTCGTCATACTCCTTGGCACTATTGCTTATACGTCCCTTTTGCGGATATTGGGTGGATGTATATTCGCGAAAACCGCTTTATCTACTAGGAGTTTCATTTTTTGTATTCATGTTTACTGGATACTATTTTGCAGTTACGGTAGCAGCATTTATAGTACTAAGGTTTGCACATGGATTATTTTGGGGATTAACCACCGTATCATCAAACACGGTTGCTATAGATATAGTTCCATCATCGCGACGTGCTGAAGGAATTGGATACTTTGGAGTAATGATGAATATAGCAATGGCAATTGCACCTTTTATTGCTGTGGAGATATATAATTCATTTGGCTTCGAAATATTGGTTTCTGTGGCACTTGGGATGGGAATATTTGCAATTATTGCGGTAACCCAAATAAAGATACCCAAAAGAGTAAGGATTGACAAAACGCCACCCATATCGCTTGACAGATTTATACTTATAAAAGGATTGCCAGTTTTTTTCAATCAGTTATTTATTTCATTTGGCTGGGGAACTTTGATTGCTTATGCAGTATTGTACGGCAAACAGATAGAACTTGAGAATGCTGGCATTTTCTTCTTGTTTCTTGCCTCAGGAATTGTGTTGTCAAGAATCACATCTGGTAGATTAGTCGATAAAGGGCACATTCATGGAGTGATAATGGTGGCAATGATAATAATCGTTGCCGGATTTGTAAGTTTTGCAAATGTACAAAGCATCCATCTATATATTATTGCTGCCTTTATTCTGGGAATGGGATATGGAACATTGCTCCCCGCGTTACAAACAATTTATATAAACATGGCACCACACTCACAGCGTGGCACTGCAAACTCAACGTATCTGACCGGATTTGATGTTGGAATTGGTCTAGGAATGTTATCTGGTGCTTCAATAGCTGATCAGATTGGATATTCAGCATTGTATTTAATCACCGCGGGATTAAGCCTGATAGCTTTATTTATATATTGGTTTAGCTCGAGAAAGGTGTATGAAAAAAATAAACTTGTAAACTAAAACTAATTCTTATGTTTATAATTGTAGGATTGATGCTGTCGGGTGTACTTATCGGATATATTTTTCGAAATAAGAACATGAAATGGATAAGCAATATTATCACAGTTCTCATATGGATGCTACTATTTATTCTGGGCGTTGAAGTTGGTGGAAACGAAGATATAATTAGTGGACTACACACTATTGGCATAGAAGCACTCATGATTACTATTGCAGCAGTGCTAGGCAGTGTTATAGGTGCAAAACTACTCTGGAATTGGATTAGAGATAAAAATGGGAACAGCAATTATGAAAGGTAGTATTATAATTGTTTCATTCTTCTTTTTGGGAATATTATTTGGTGTTGCCGATCTTATTCCTTTTGATATTGCTGATAGCAGCTTGAGTTATTATGCACTTTGTGCTCTTATGCTCTCAGTGGGAATAAGCATTGGCAATGATACTAAAACACTTAAAAGCTTCAGAACCCTGAACCCAAGACTTGTGTTACTGCCAATCACCACAATTATAGGCACTCTTCTCGGAGTAGCCCTTATAAGTTTTGTACTACCTCAAAGATCTATGTCCGACTGCCTGGCTGTTGGTTCTGGCTTTGGATACTATTCTCTGTCCAGTATATTTATAACAGAATATAAAGGTGCAACATTAGGAACAATTGCTCTGCTGTCAAACATTATGCGAGAGATTATTACCCTCATTATGGCACCCATATTAGTTAAACACTTTGGAAATCTGGCACCTATTTCGGCAGGTGGAGCAACAACTATGGACACTACCCTTCCAATAATAACTAAATATTCAGGCAAAAGCTTTGTGATTGTTTCGGTGTTTCACGGATTTGTGGTTGACTTGAGTGTGCCATTTCTGGTAGTAGTGTTCAGTTCGATATAAAAAACACCGAGAGTAAAAACTCTCAGTGTTTAAATTCTCATATTTCAAAAGAGATTATGCTAATGTTGAAACAATCAACCAAACAGTTTTTTCCTGTTCTCTGATATAATCGCTCATTTGTGCTGCAGAAGCCTCATCATCACCTTCACTTGCAATTGCCAATACTTTTCTTTCTTGTACAATAAGAGTTTTCAAGCTATCAAGAATATTATTTGCAATTTCAGTAGCATCACTAACTACTCCAGTTTCTTTTATAGTTGAAACTTTAAGATAGTCGCTGAAGTTGTGAGCAGGAGTTTTGCCTAACATAAGAATTCTTTCAGCCACCTCATCCACTTTATTAGCAGTATCATCATACATAGCTTCATATTGTTCGTGAAGTTCTTGAAAGTTTGATCCTTTCACATTCCAGTGGAAACCACGAAGATTAGCATAGAATAATTGAAGATCTGCTAATAATACTTGCAATTCTTTTGCAACAGTGTCTGCAACTTTTGCATCAACTTGTGTGTAATTTAATGTGTTCATAATTGTTATTTATTAATATGTAATTTGTTAAATACTTTCACAAAGATACAAAAAATCAGGGGAGTGC
>CAYFTB010000060.1:0-13462 GCA_964345875.1 uncultured Proteiniphilum sp. | reverse complement strand
CGACCTTTTTGTGAATAAAAAAAGGATGTGACACTTTTGACACACCCTCTTTTTAATACATAATATTTTATACGAACAAGTTATGACCATTTTTCGATTTTCTCAACGAAAACGCTCTTAGCTCCTGCACCTACCACTTTGTCTACTATCTTGCCGTCTTTGATATAAAGTACTGTTGGAATGTTGCGAATACCATATTTAGAAGTCGCATCGTCGTTATTGTCAACATCTACTTTTCCAACTACTACTTTTCCAGCATACTCTTCTCCTATTTGTTCGATTATAGGGCCAATCATTTTACATGGTCCGCACCATTCTGCCCAAAAATCAATTATTACTAGTTTGTCTGTTGCCAACACTTCATCAAGTGTTGCATCTGTAATTTCAAGTGCCATAATAAATGTTTAATTAATTTTGAAGTTTATATTTAAATTGTTTACTAAATTGTCAATCAGGTGCTTGTTTACACCAATTCTGGTAGGTCTAGAAAATAGCTCTATAGTCGAGCCATCATCTTCTTTTGTGATTTGGAAGTATAACAATGAATTACCTGGATTGTTTTTAATCATCGCTGATAATTCAGATACCATTGTATTGTCAATACTGTTAAGTGGCAGCTGAATTGTTATCTTAGATACAAGTTTATCCTTGATTTCCGAAAGCAAATTTATTGATAATACTTTTACCTCCAGTTCTTCTTGTCTATAACGTTTAGGTTGGATTTGAGCTCTTAAATATATTGACAAGCCAATCCTGGCAAATTTTCCAAAGTTCATGCTGTCCTCGCCAAAAAAAGCAAGCTCTGTGCTACCAGTATAGTCCTCAAGTGTTAGTATTGTATATGGGCTACCCCTTTTAGTTTGTCCCTCTCTGACTAAAGTGACTAATCCTCCAAATGTAACCTCTTTACCTTCAAGAAATCTTAAGTCTTGAAGTTTTAAGCAGTCAGCAGTACATATATATTTAAGTATGAATTCATAATCATCTAGTGGGTGAGCTGACAGATATATTCCTATTAATTCCCTCTCTTTGTTTAATCTCGATAATTCTGATAATGGTTCCACCTGTGGGAGTTCGGGTCTTGCTATCATAAAAGAAGTGTCATTACCAAACAGCGAATTCATCGATTGATATTGATCTTGCTGAAACTTGTTCCCATATCTTATAAGAGTGTCTACAAACTCATCACCATTAGCAGACTTTGATAAGAAATGCTCTCTTTTAATTGCAGGCAGTGAATCAAATGCTCCTGCTAATGCTAGTGATTCAATATTCTTTTTGTTACATGATGATAAACTTACTCTTTCAACAAAATCAAATAAGTCTTTGTAGGTACCATTTGAACTGCGTTCACTGATTATACTTTCAACCGCACTGCTACCTACACTTTTGATTGCTGCTAAACCGAAGCGAATATCACCTTTTTTATTTACCGAAAACTTTCTGACTGATTCATTAACATCTGGTGTCAGTACGTTTATTCCCATGGCTTTGCATTCGTCCATAAACTTAGTAATCTCGGTTATGTTACTTAAGTTGTTAGACAAAACGGCAGCCATGTATTCTGATGGATAATTTGCTTTCAGCCATGCTGTTTGATAAGCTACCCATGAGTAGCAAGTGGAATGTGATTTGTTAAAAGCATATTCAGCAAATCTCTCCCAGTCTTTCCAAATCTTCTCAAGTGTATTTTCTTCATAACCGTTGGCCTTACCTCCATTAAGAAACTTCTCCTTAAGCTCAAGCATCTTATTGATTAACTTCTTACCCATGGCTTTACGCAGCTCGTCTGATTGACCTCTAGTGAAGTTTGCCAACAAACGGGACAAAAGCATGACTTGCTCTTGGTAAACCGTAATTCCATATGTTTCGTTGAGGTATGTTTCCATAATGGGGAGGTCATATTCAATTTTACTATGCCCGTGCTTCCTGCTAATAAAATCTGGGATATAATCCATAGGACCTGGTCGATACAAGGCGTTCATTGCAATAAGGTCTTCAAACTTGCTTGGCTTTAATTCCTTGAGATATTTCTGCATACCAGCAGATTCAAACTGGAATGTTCCGGTTGTTTGCCCGTTACTATAAAGCTCGTAAGTTTTTTTATCATCAAGAGGAATGTCTCTGATATTAATCTTCACACCATGGGTAAACTCTATATTTTTAACGGCATCCTTGATGATTGTAAGTGTTTTCAGACCAAGGAAGTCCATTTTAATCAATCCTGTCTCCTCAATAACTGAGCCTTCAAACTGAGTAACAAGCAATTTCTCTTTTGTTTCTTTATCTTCAGCTGTGCTGATTGGAACTATATCCGAAATATCAGTTTGTCCAATAATAACTCCACATGCATGGACGCCAGTGTTTCTAATATTCCCTTCAAGCATCTTTGCATATTTCAGCGTGTCTCGTAAAAGCTGGTCTGAACCATTGGCCGCTTCGTTTAATTCGGGAACATGTTGAATTGCAGCTGTTAGATTTACTTTTTTTACATTTGGAATTCTGTCAGGGATTAACTTTGATAATCTGTCTGCCTCTGCAAGTGATACTTTATGAACTCTCGATACATCTCGAATAGATGATTTGGTTGCCATTGTGCCATAGGTAATGATACGTGCCACTTTCTCGTGTCCGTACTTTTCTGTTACCCATTGCAAAACTTTATCCCTTCCTTCGTCATCAAAATCAATATCAATATCAGGCATGGATATACGATCGGGATTTAAGAATCTCTCAAATAGAAGGTCATATTTCATTGGGTCGATATCTGTAATTCCAAGACAATATGCTACTGCTGATCCTGCCGCGGAGCCTCGACCTGGTCCTACTGCAACATCCATTTCTCTAGCTGCCCTTATAAAGTCCTGAACGATTAAAAAATATCCAGGGAAACCCATATTGACAATTGTATCAAGTTCAAAATCTAGACGCTCCTTTGCAGCAGATGGGATTGGATTTCCATAACGCTCATAGGCGCCATTATAAGTCAATTGAGTAAGATAATCTCCTTCTAATACAATCCTTATGACTTTGTTATAACCTCCCAAACGCTCAAATTCCTTCTCTCCGAACTTTTCAATTAAATTTTGTTCCGAATACTTTTTTTTATATTCCTCTTCAGTTCCAAAACTAGGATCAATAGGGAAGAAAGGCATTAGTGCAGGATTGTCAATAGAGTAGTTTTCTACCTTATCTACAACCTCAAGAGTATTTGATAGTGCTTCGGGGATGTTGGCAAATATCTCGTTCATCTCGGCAGTGGTTTTTATCCATTCCTGCTTGGTGTATCTCATTCTATTTGGATCGTCGAAATCCTTGCCCATGCTGATGCATATTAGTCTGTCGTGGGCATCAGCATCCTCCTCATTCACAAAGTGCGAGTCATTGGTTGCAATTATCTTTACGTCAAACTTTCTGGCTATCCTTATTAGCTCTTTATTAACTTTCTCCTGCTTAACAAATGTTGAGTGGTCGGCGTCAGGACGGTTTGCCTGATGACGTTGTAGCTCTATATAATAATCTTCACCAAAAACACTCTTAAACCATTGAACTGATTCTTCAGCGCCGTCTATGTCTCCATCATCAATTTTTCGAGATATTTCTCCTCCCAAACAAGCCGAAGATATTATAAGTCCCTCCTTATATCTTTCTAATAGTTCCTTGTCAATTCTTGGGCGATAGTAATATCCTTCGGTCCAGCTTTTTGATACCATTTTGATAAGATTCTTATAACCTATAAGATTTTTTGCCAAAACTACAAGGTGCCAGCCACTACTATCTATTTTGTCATTCATCTGAAATCTGTCTCGGCGGGCACAATAACATTCACATCCTAATATTGGTTTGAAATTGGCTTTTGATTGCAGAGAATTTATTTCATCAGCAAGCTTTTTGCTATTGGGGTTATTTTCTAAATCGGCTTTTAGCTTCTTCAGTTGTTTCTTTGCTTCAGCCCTGGCCTTGTTGGTATAGTTTATGAAATCCTTTACCCCGTACATTACACCATGATCTGTTAGAGCAATGCCTGGCATTCCGTCATTCATAGCCTTATCAACTATTCCTTTGATACTTGCCTGACCGTCTAATGTGGAATATTGAGAGTGAACATGTAAATGTGCAAATGGTTGCATAATAGAAGTTTAGTGAAAAATGTTGTTTTTATATGCAACAAATTTACTCAAAAAATATATAAGACGGGGTCTAATTCTATATTGATATTTTTGATGTTCAATATAAATGGCTATGATTAGCTCGTACGATTTCGGGGAGATAAAATAAAAAAAGCCGATGAGGTTTAGTCATCGGCCTTATTCTAAAAAATATTGATTGCTATTATGAGGCAACTTTTTCTAGCCATTTAACCATGCCAAGCATTGCAAACATTGACACAAGACACACAGCAACGAATACTGTCCATGTAATAGATATTGATATGTTTTCATACATCATTGCTCCAAGTACTAGTGAGAAGTTGCCGACAGCCGTCGCCGTAAGCCATCCTCCTTGCATTAGACCTTGCATATGTGCAGGTGCTACTTTTGATACGAAAGATAGACCAAGAGGTGAAATAAACAATTCTGCGACTGTAAGAGTAAGATAAGTTGCAAACAGTAGCCACGGTGTCACCTTCATTGCATCTGGCAATCCACCTTGAGCTTTTACATCAGAAAGTAATGGAAGCCCCATAGAACCTACTGCCATTATCACGAAAGCAAATGCCGCAATACCCATACCAATTGCAATTTTTCTTGGTGTGGATGGCTCTTTGCCTTTCTTGGCAAGACGTCCAAAGATCATAATGATTAATGGAGTTAATACTACAACTAATATTGGGTTTATTGATTGGAACACCTCTGCCGAACTGAAAGCTCCACCTAACAGAGTATAATCTTTTGCAAAGAAAGTAAGTGTAAGTCCATTTTGGTGGAACGAGAACCAGAAGAAAATAACCACTCCAAACACTGCTAATAGAGCGTAGATGCGTTGTCTGATTTCTCTTGCGTTCTGCTTAATTTCTTCTCTAGATATATTAGCTTGTGATGTCTTAACATGTACTTTTGGATCAGGAAAGTTTTTCTTTGTCAATAGGAATATTAAAAAGGAAATAGCCATAGCAGCTACTGCAGTAAGGAATGCGTAGTGGAAACCAGTATTAAAAGCATCCAGATAGTTGGTGGCAAATTCAGTTAAGTTATTTATTGTTTTGCCGCTTGATACCATTGTTGCAAGTTCGGTGAAACGACCATCAACAACATCTTGTGCCATTTTACCATCCAAAAACTGATGACAAAGCCCTGGTAGGTCTGCACTATATATATATCCCTGAGCCTTCACAAATGTGTTGCGTACCCATGATGCCAGAAATGGAGCAAACATAGCGCCAATGTTGATAAACATATAGAATATTTGGAAGCCAGAATCACGCTTATCACGATATTTGTCGTTGTCGTACATTTGACCTACAAGTGCTTGTAGGTTACCTTTAAATAATCCGTTACCAAAAGCAATTACTAATAATGCACCTAGTGCAATATATTTTGTAGTAATTAGTGAAGGCATTGCTAGCAGAACATAGCCAATAGACATAACTATCAAGCCTGCCATAATGGTGCCTTTGTAATTTCTCAGTTTGTCTGCAATAATACCTCCAACTAGTGCTAAGATGTATATAGCTCCGTAGAAAACTGAATAAAGTGTGCCTGCTTCTGTCTCCGAAATATTAAACTTCGACATCAAGAACAGTGTAAGAATCGCCATCATGGTATAAAAACCGAATCGCTCGCCCATATTCGCGAGTGCGGCAGAAATCAGACCTTTGGGATGATTTTTGAGCATAAAGTAATAGTTTTTTAAATGTTTAGATATTTTATTTTTGCAAATATACATATTTAAATGACAATATCATTTAATGTATGCTTTGAGAGAATTGTTGTGTGTTGACAAAGACACAGCAATTCCTTTTCAATACTTTAGGAGAGTACGAGCCAAACCAATAAAAATAATTGGGCATCATTCAAAAGACAATTAGGTAATAACAAAATAGTCACATCATGTATAAAAGATTACATATGAACAATATAAATAGATTCAACTATATTAATGTGTTCATTATGTGAGAATAAAGTCAGGTTTATATAGTTAAAGTTCAAGATAGATTCTTATTGTATTTGTTTTATACAATAGAAATCTACTTGTAGAATCTTATCGTTCGTGTCTTATACAGTACAAATCTACATGTAGATTTATACTGTTCGTGGTATATACAATCAAAAACTACATGTAGATTTTCATTGTTCGTGATTCGAACGATTAGAATCTAGTAGCACTTTTATCAATAATAATAGGCTAATAATCTAACAGTATCAATTGTCTGAATGGTATAACAAGAAATGATTATATGATTATGGGCTAGGTAGAGATTCAGTTCTGTGTTTCTATGTTTAGTGGTAATAAATAAAAATCGTTCTTCTTTAAACACATTTCGGTTTAAAGAAGAACGATGTAATTAGTATTATAATTATGTAAGGGGATAGTTATTTTACACCTTGTGATGGTGGAGCATCTTTTACGTCAGATCCCCAACTTCTATTTGCCTTATTTCCCATCTTCAGGATAAGAGTGCCGCCATTAATAATGTCATTGTGACTAAACCATGGCTTATTCCATTCTTTGCCATTGAGTGTGGCTGATTGAATATATTTATTGTCTTCGCTGTTGTTCTGAGCGATTATTTTAAAGACATTACCGTTGCTTAGTTTCATCGTAACTTCATCAAAGAATGGACTTCCTATATTGTAGGTTGGGCTTCCAGGAGTAACTGGATAAAAACCCATTTGTGAGAATACTACAAATGCAGACATGCCACCTCCATCTTCATCGCCTGGTACTCCCATTAGGTCGTTTCTAAACCACTCATTCATCAGTTTTCGAATACGCTTTTGAGTTTTCCAAGGTTGTCCTGCATAGTTATAAAGATACGGAATATGCAGAGATGGTTCGTTAGCCATTGAGAATTGACCAACATTACCCGTATGGTCAGGTAGTTGTGAGTAGAAGTCATATTTGCTTTTACCCAATGGCTCGCGGAACGTTTGATCGAGGTTGTTAAGGAATTTTTCACGTCCTCCCATAATATGAATTAGATCTGCTACATTATGCTGTACGTCCCATCTGTAAACCCAGGCATTATTCTCTCCATAATAGTTCCTAGCTCCCATACCTCCAGAGAATTTATAGTCGAATGGTTCTAAAAACTCACCCTTATTGTTTTTTGGATGGAAAAATCCTGTTTCTGGGTTAAAGACATTTCGGTAGTTGTAAGACTTTTCAATAAAATAGTTGTAGTCATCAGTCTTATTCAATTTCTTAGCTACTTGAGCCAAGCACCATTCATCGTAAGATGTTCCCAAGGTAACGGCTATTGGCTGACGCTTTTCAAAACTATGTACTTCGGGGATTGTCTCTTCTTCTCCATCTTTCAGTGCTGGAATGTAACCATTGGTGTGATAGAATTTATCTAATTCACCTGATGGTTTTGCTGACCATGGAGCGAGAGTCTTCTCCATGATAGCATTTTTTAGTGCAGGGTATATCTTTTCAAGATCAATGTCCTTTAATCCCTTGACAACGCCATCAGCAACTGTTGCTATTCCATGATTTGAATTCATTCTTCTACTATCTCCAGTTATTTCTGGGAAAGTTGGCCACCAGAAGTTTGGCATCTGCTCAGACATGCGTAAAAAAGAATTTATTATATCGCTTTCCATCTTGTCTTCTACCAAGATACGCAATGGGTGAGTTGCTCTATATGTATCCCAAATCCAGTCATCGGTATAGAAAGGTGTGCCATTGTCGTTATGAATTTTCCCATCAAAGGCACTAAAATATCTGCCATCTTCTGAAATACATACAGGTCGCTCGTATGTGCGATATAGTGACGTATAAAATATTGCTTTATCATTATCAGTTCCGCCACTAATATCAATTTTTCCTAAAGTCTCATTCCATACTGAGCGGCCTTTGTTTTCAATTGCTTTTATATCATAATCAGTTATTTCCTTACGAAGGTTTCTTTTTGCCTGATCGGCATCAATAAACGAAATGCCATATCTAATATTAAGCTGTTTGGTGTTTTTGGGATAAGACAATATTATGTGTGCATTGTTTCCATTGGTTTCGCTTGTGTTTGCCTTGTTAGGTTTTGTATCCGGTTCTAAGTAAATGAATATTTTGGTGTTATTATGTAGTTGCTGATATCCTGACAATGCGTTTCCATCCCATTTTAGTTCTCCATTTCGTGAGTTTACTATAAGGTTCATCGGTTCGGATTTATCAAACTCAAATTTGTAGATTCCTGATTGATTGGATATTGCATAATAAGCACTAATTTCTTCTTCATCAAGATACACATAGTAATTATAAGGAGTAATCTTCTCCCTGTCGTAACTATATTCGATGACGGGCTTAAGCTCTCCTTCCTCATTGTGAGTAACACTCAGGTTGAATGCAGAACTTCCGCGATGGCTGGTCACTGCTAACGGCAGTCCCCTTAATAAGTCACTTGTGAAATCAGCACGTTCGGGATAAACACGAAGCATACTGTTTGGTAAATGTATTGTGGGGTATGTTGGAACCAACAAATGGCTGATATTTCCCATATAAGGATTCACATAATCAACAGGTTTTAGAGGAGTGTCCTGTGCATTGAGTGAATAACTGAGCAATGAGAAAAACGCAAAAATGATTGATAGTTTGATTAATGTTCTCTTCATATTTTCTTGTTTATTTTATTTTTTTGAAATATCTGTTATGATCAATTTGTCTTCTCTAGTAGAGAGTTAATCATAATTATTTCTCCCTTTTTTGTTTTGTAGTGTTTGTTTTTATTTGAGGAGCGAAGATATAGATTATTGCCAAGTTCTGAATATATCTCTGCGTTAATTAATTTGCAATTTTACAAACACCTTCTAAAAAAATGAATAGCACTTCTATTTCTAATTCCTCATTCAGTAATCTAAGTCTATATGTGTATAAAAAGTGTTGATTACAAAAAAATGCTCTTAATAATGCAAAAAAAATGTCTTTCCATTGTTTTATTTAATTTTTATTGTACATTTGCAATTCTAAAACAGAAAAAACGAATAAAATGAATTTAAACAACTTTACATATTCATTCTTCTTTTACTTTTATTTTAAAGAGTAAAACAGGATTTTTATGCAAATAGTTGAATAACAAAATATTTCTAAAAGTGTTGAAATCCTGTCGCAAACCCGACAGGATTTTTTTATTTAATATATTAACAGAATGAAAAGAGTTGCTATACAAGGTGTACATGGTGCTTATCACGAGATTGCAGCACAAAGTTATTTTAATGAGGAGCTTGAGATTGTTCCTTGTCTGACTTTCAGAGATATATTCTTGGAGGCTGACAAAGATGAAGAACTTCTTGCTGTGATGGCAATAGAAAATACAATAGCTGGGGGATTGCTTCAAAATCATGATTTGCTAAAGATAAATAATATGAAAATTGCAGGTGAACAAAAGCTAAGAATTTCTCATACTTTATCAGCACTCCCTTCACAAAAACTGACTGATATAAAAGAAATAATTTCTCATCCAATGGCATTGATGCAATGTGCTGATTTTTTTGATACTCTTCCGGATTATGTGAAGATAGTAGAACATGAAGACACTGCATTAGCTGCAAAAGAAATATCAGAACAGCAACTTATAGGTGTAGCAGCTGTTTGTAGTAATCTAGCTGCAGAAATATATAATCTAGAGGTGATCGCACAAGGAATAGAAACAAACAAACGCAACTTTACCCGCTTTCTTGTTCTTGCTCATGAAGACATGGTTGTTCAGATCCGCAGATCATCAACTATTGACAAATCATCACTTGTCTTTGTTCTACCTCACAAAGAGGGAAGTTTATCGCAAGTGTTATCTGTTCTTTCATTTTATGATATAAATCTTACACGTATTCAATCTCTCCCTATAGTTGGAAGAGAATGGGAATATCAATTTTATATAGATTTGTCTTTTGCCGATTACGAAAGATATAAACAATCTGTAAAGGCAATACTCCCTCTTGTTAGTGACTTGAAAATACTTGGTGAGTATGAATCAGATAAACAATTTAAAAAATAGGAATATGAACAAAATGAAGCCAATAGAACCGGCAGAACGCATCAAGAGTATTTCGGAATATTATTTCTCAATTAAACTTGCAGAAGTGGCGAAAATGAATGCTGAGGGAATGAATGTTGTTAGTCTTGGAGTTGGTGCCCCAGACAAGATGCCCTCTGACCAGACAATAAGTACATTGGTGGAAACGGCTCTGCAAAGTGATGTTCATGCTTATCAGCCATATACTGGTATTCCTGAGTTAAGGCGGGCATATGCTGATTGGTATAAAAGAATATATGGGGTAGAACTTGTTAACGATGAGGTATTGCCACTTATTGGGTCAAAAGAGGGGATTCTACATATTTCTATGACTTTTTTAAATCAAGGTGATTCAGTTTTGATCCCTAATCCTGGTTACCCTACCTATTCTTCAGTATCAAACTTGCTTGGAGCCAATATAATATCTTATGATTTGATGGAAAATAATGGATGGCAACCTGACTTTGAATCTATAGAGGAAAAAGATCTTAGCAATGTAAAGATGATGTGGGTGAATTATCCTAATATGCCTACTGGCGGTAATGCTTCGCTCGAACTATTTGAAAAATTGGTTGCATTTGGTAAAAAGCACAACATAATAATATGCCATGACAATCCATATAGTTTTATTCTGAATGACAAACCTTTGAGTATATTGACTGTTAATGGTGCCAAGGATATATGTATTGAGTTGAATTCGTTAAGCAAGTCTCACAATATGTCTGGCTGGCGTATGGGGATGCTAGCCTCAAACGCTCAGTTTGTTAAGTGGGTTCTTAAAGCTAAAAGTAATATTGACAGCGGTCAGTTTAAGCCTATGCAGCTGGCAACTATTGCCGCTTTGCAAAATAGTGAAGATTGGCACAAAAATATGAATATTGTTTATGCAGAACGCCGTAATTGGGCAGAGAAGATAATGGATTTGATAGGATGTAATTATGATAAATCGCAGGTAGGATTGTTTGTATGGGGGAAATTGCCTGATAACTATACTAATAGTGAGTCTTTCGTTGACGAACTACTATATAATGCAAAAGTTTTTATCACACCAGGTTCAATATTTGGAAGCAATGGAAACAGATTTGTAAGAATTTCGTTAGGCTCATCGGTCGAGAGAATCAAAGAGGCATATAATAGAATAAATACATATTTAACAGAACAAAAATCACAATAATAAAAATACTAAAACAATATAATTATGGAATTTGAATCAATATTACTACCAGGGATTAGTGACAAGCGTCCGCTAATGATTTCAGGACCATGTAGTGCTGAAACTGAAGAGCAGGTGATGGAGACAGCCCGTCAGCTTGCAGCACAGGGGGTTAAGATATTCAGAGCTGGCGTTTGGAAGCCTCGAACCAAGCCAGGAGGCTTTGAAGGTGTAGGTGCACCTGCGTTACAATGGTTGCAAAGAGTACGTAAAGAGACTGGTATGTATATAGCAACTGAAGTGGCAACCGAAAAACATGCTTATGAGGCTATGAAATATGGTGTTGATATGTTGTGGATTGGAGCGCGCACTGCCGTAAACCCTTTTGCCGTTCAAGAAATTGCTGATGCATTGGAAGGTGTTGATATTCCAATACTGATTAAAAATCCTGTAAATCCAGATTTAGAGTTGTGGGTTGGGGCAATAGAACGACTATATAATGTTGGCATCAAGAAAATAGGTGTTATTCACAGAGGATTCAGCACTAATGACAAAACGGTTTATAGAAATATACCTCAGTGGCACATTCCTATTGAACTAAAACGTCGTTTTCCTAATTTGCCAATAATATGTGATCCTAGTCATATAGGTGGTAAGCGTGATATTATTCAAACTCTCAGTCAGCGTGCTATGGATTTAAACTTCTATGGATTAATCATAGAATCTCATTGCAATCCAGATGCTGCATGGAGTGATAAGGATCAACAGATAACACCAGAAACACTTGGACAAATTATGAAAGATATTGTAATCCGCGATACAGTTCAAACAACAGAGGATTTATCTGACTTGAGGAAGCAAATCGACGACTTAGATAATGAGTTATTGCAGCTACTTTCTAAAAGGATGAGGGTGTCTCGCGAAATAGGTCAATATAAACTGGAGCATGATATGCCAATCCTGCAGACAGGACGCTACAGTCACATTTTAAAAGATAGGGTGGAGCAAGCAGAAAAGATGGACATGTCGGGTGAGTTTGCACTCAAAGTTTTAGAAGCCATTCATACTGAGTCTGTAAGGCAGCAGTTTGAAGTGATGGAGAATAACAAGAAATAACCTTATAACGATTTAATAATGAAGATACTTATATTGGGGGCAGGAAAGATGGGTTCTTTCTTTGCTGATGTGTTGAGCTTTGATCATGAAGTGGCTGTTCTGGATACAGACCCACAAAGACTAAGGTTCACTTACAATACACTTCGAATGACAGATCCATCCGGAGTAGAGGAGTTTGCGCCAGAACTGGTGATAAATGCGGTTACTCTCAAATATACAATTGAGGCTTTCAAAAATGTGCTTCCATATCTTCCCGAAACTTGTATATTGAGTGATATCGCATCAGTAAAGACGGGCCTTGAAGAGTTCTATAAGGAACGTACACGACCTTATGTTTCAACCCACCCAATGTTTGGGCCTACTTTTGCCAGTTTGAACGATTTGAGTACTCAGAGTGCAATTATTATATCAGAATCATCTCATCTTGGCAAAGTCTTTTTTAGAGATTTATATCATAGATTAAAATTGAATGTTTTTGAATATTCATTTCGCGAACACGATGAAACAATAGCTTATTCGTTATCTATTCCATTTGCATCCACTTTGATCTTTGCTTCAGTAATGAAGCATCAGGATGCACCTGGGACTACATTCAAACGACATATGAATATTGCTCAGGGGTTACTTTCGGAAGATGACTTCTTACTTTCTGAAATTTTATTTAATCCATATACTCCAGAGCAATTAATTAAGATTAGAGAGAAGCTTAAAGAACTTTTGGCCATTATTGAGAAGAAAGATAATAGTGCAATGAATGATTTCTTGACTGATGTGAGGAAGAATATTGAATAGTCTTCGGCTACAATCTACTACACATATTAATAGAATTGGAAGGGAATATCTGGTGAGAATATTCCCTTTTCGTTATCCTTTAGTAACATTGTTTGATAACGTTATTATATTTGTTAGGGAAATGAAGTGTTAACCTCAATGCTAGCCGATCTCAATAGAAAACATAAGAAATGACAGATATAAAAAGCAAAAGTAGCAGTTTTAAACTCCATATTTGTGCCAAATTTATATTA
>CAYFTB010000059.1:0-13914 GCA_964345875.1 uncultured Proteiniphilum sp. | reverse complement strand
TATTTATTTTCCACAGTAATCCCTTTCCACACTACCGCCGCAATAGCTGCTCCAATAAAAGGGGCTACTATAAACAACCATAGTTGCGACAAAGCTACTCCACCTTGGAATATTGCAGGACCAATGCTGCGTGCAGGGTTTACTGAGGTCCCTGTAATTGGAATTGCCACAATGTGAATAAGTACCAATGCCAATCCTATGGCTATTCCAGCAAAGTTGTTTAGTCCGTTCTTTGCAGTTACACCTAGAACTACTAAAACGAAGATAAATGTGAATACCATCTCAGCTACAAAAGCTTGTGCCATATGTCCATCTGCAAAGCCATTTGCTCCTGTTAGTGTTGTTGTTGAACCAGAATCTTTAGCTAAGAACCACAAAATTGATGATCCAATAACTGCACCAATTATTTGGAAAATAATATACATCCCTGCATCTTTACCACTCATTCTGCCTGAAAGAAAAACTCCAAGTGTGATTGCAGGATTGATGTGACTTCCAGAGATACTTCCAATTGTATATACCATCGCTACAACTGAAAGACCAAATGCGAAAGCTACACCTAATGTCCCAACTGAATCAAATGGTTGTCCAGCTCCTGCAAACACAGCAGCACCACAACCCATAAGCACTAGCACCATAGTGCCAATCATTTCTGCAAAATACTTCTTCATAAATTTTTAATTTGGATGTTAAATAGATAATTCAATATGCAAGGTAAGATTTATATATGAATAATTGTCAATTAATGATGTTTTTTTAAAATAGTGTTGAATTTTTCTACTATTTTATAATGTGTGAGTGTGAACTAATTGAAATGTGATGGATTATTAGATGATTGTTTTTTAACTCTAATAAAATGAACAATTCATGACATAATTGTTATTATACTAGTAAAACAGAGATTATGAAAGTTACATATATATATCATAGTTGTTACTTGCTTGAGTTTGATCGTTTTTCTTTGCTCTTCGATTTTTATGAAGACGTTAGGCGAGATGATGGATCCTTATGGGTGAGTGACTATTTGATTAATAAAGCTGAAGATCTGTATGTCTTCAGTACTCATTCGCATAAGGACCATTTTAATCCGCAGATATTTGAATGGAATGATAAAAAGACAAACATTAAATATATATTGTCTAAAGAAGTGGCAAATGTACACGCTTTATCCAATAATAATATTGTATTATTGGATATCTTAGAAACATTTAAAGACAATAATATTGAGGTTAGAGCTTATGGATCAACCGATACTGGTGGTTCTTTTTGTGTTGGAATTGAAGGGCGAAAGTATTTTCATGCTGGTGATCTCAATAATTGGCATTGGAACGAGGAGGTATCTAAGATGGATGCAGCTGGATTTGAGAATAGCTTCCTTTGTGAGTTGGAGCTTTTGGCCGAGAATACGAACCAGGTGTATCTAGCAATGTTTCCAATTGATCCGCGTTTAGGAACTGACTATATGAAGGGGGCTCAACAGTTTGTGAGCCGTGTCTCAGTAGACTATTTCTTGCCTATGCATTTTGGTGATAACTATGATAAAGCAAATGCATTTGAGAGTTATGCACGATTACAAAACTGCAAATATCTTGGTGTGAATAAAAGAGGACAAACATTTAATTTATAAATAATATGAAAGTTAAAAGTAGATTTGATCATTACAATATTAACGTTTTAGATCTTCAGAAGAGTATCGATTTTTATCATAAAGCATTAGGTCTGAAAGAAGTTAGAAGAAAGGAAGCTTCTGATGGTTCATTTGTATTAGTGTATCTTGGAGACGGGGCTACGGGTTTTACACTTGAGCTTACATGGCTTCGTGACTGGGACCGTCCATATAATATGGGTGATAACGAACAGCACCTTTGCGTGAGGGTTGATGATGACTATGATGAGGTACGTGCATTTCACAAAGAGATGAATTGTGTGTGTTATGAAAATGAAAAGATGGGGCTCTATTTTATTGTTGATCCAGATGGATATTGGATCGAAATTTTGCCATTGGTTCGATAGAAACATACAATTTAATTACCTTTGACCTTATTAATTTACTACTAGGAATAAGAATAATATGACATTTGAGGATATAATCAATCATCGTCGCTCTGTACGTCACTATGATCCTGATAAAGACCTGGATACGGAGCGAGTGAAGAATTGTATTGAAACGGCAACGTTGGCACCAGTAAGTAGCAACATGCAGCTATGGGAGTTTTACCATATTACTTCGCCTGAGATGTTGAAAAAGATGGAAAAGGCATGTATTTATCAAAGCACGGCTCGCACTGCAAAGCAGATGGTCGTGTTTGTTACAAGGCAGGACTTATTTCGCAAAAGAGCACGTCAGGTACTTAATTTTGAGCGGATGAATATCCGAAACTATGCACCAGTAGAGAAGCAGGACAAATATATAAAAAGTCAAGAGTTGTACTATAAAGTGGCTATGCCTTTTATTTATGGTCGCTTTTTAGGATTATATGGATTGTTTCGCAAACTTTTTGCCACTGTTATTGGTTTATTCAGACCTATTGTTCGTGAAGTATCTGAATGCGATATGCGTGTAGTCGTTCATAAAACATGTGGACTAGCGGCTCAAACATTTATGTTGGCAATGGCTAATGAGGGTTATGATACTTGTCCGTTGGAGGGATTTGACAGTAGATTGATTAAGAAAGCTTTATCACTTCCACGAGGTTCTGAGGTTAATATGGTTATTACTTGTGGGGTAAGAATGCCTGAAGGTTTGCGGGGCGAACGTTTCAGAGTTCCGTTTGATGAAGTGTATAAACAAATGTAGATGCAGGTGTTTTTTCAAGTTATGCATCAATTTCATGATTATAAATTAGAATATTAAAGTAATGGATTTTTTCAATTATAAAAGACGTTCCACGGTTGATGTTCCTGTTGGTAATGCTCACATAGGTAGTAGTTATCCTATTGTTATTCAAACAATGACAAGCACTGATACTCTCGACACAGAGGGAAGTGTGGCACAATGCGAGCGGATTATTGAAGCAGGAGCTGATCTGATACGTCTTACGACACAAGGAAGACGAGAGGCCGTTAATCTAGGCGTTATCCGTCAGCAACTGAGAGATAAAGGTTTTGATATACCTTTGTCGGCAGATATTCATTTCAATCCGAGAGCAGCGCAAGTTGCTGCAACTGTTTGCGAAAAGGTGCGAATTAATCCCGGAAACTATGCTGACAAGCAAAAACGCTTTGAGGAAATTGACTATACTGATGATGGGTATTCTTCAGAGTTGAAAAAGATAAAGGAAAAAGTGGCCCCATTCTACAGGCTTTGTAAAGAAAACAAAGTTGCAGTTAGGATTGGAGTTAATCATGGTTCACTGTCTGACAGAATAATGAGTCGTTTTGGTGATACACCAGAGGGAATGGTTGAATCTTGCATGGAGTATTTGTATATTGCACTTGAAGAAGACTTTCGTGATATTGTAATATCAATGAAAGCATCCAATACACTCTTGATGACAAAGGCAGTTCGCATGTTGGTTGATAGGATGGAGCGTGAAAATATGCACTTTCCATTGCATCTTGGTGTTACTGAGGCTGGTGATGGAGAGGATGGCCGAATGAAATCTGCTGTTGGTATCGGTGCATTGCTTTCTGATGGAATGGGAGATACTATTAGGGTGTCATTAAGTGAGGAACCCGAGGTTGAGGTTCCTGTGGCTCGTAAGCTGGCTAATTATGTAGCACAGCGTAGGGGACATGAAATAATTAATGGCGAACTTTGGAATGGATTTTCTCCCTTCTCAACCGATAGGGTGGGTACCGTGGCTGTACGTAATATCGGAGGTGAGTTTTTACCAGTTGTCATATCCGATAGAAGTAATACTGATGACATGAGCATAAGCACTCACTTTATTCCTGATTATATATATGTAGGTTCGTCTGTTCCTTCAAACTTTCAGAAAGGCATGAAAGCTATTGTTGACTTTGAAAGTTGGGAGGATAAGATTGATAATTTTCCTCTTTTTAATATTGAAAATCTTGAAAATATAATGGATTGTAAAGCACATGTCAATTTTCTACACATTTCTTATCCCGAACTCACCGATGAAGTTATTGCAAAAATTAAAGTATATCCAAAGGTTGTTCTTATTCTAACTACCAGCCATGTAAATGGCGTTGGAGAACAGCGTGCGGCATTTCATAAATTGCAGATTGCTGACTGTCATGTCCCAGTCGTAATACAAAGGAACTATAAAGAGAATCTTGCCGAAGATATTCAGTTGAAAGGTGGAGTTGATTTTGGAACTATCCTTCTTGATGGTTTTGGCAGTGGTATTATGATAAGCAACGAGGGAAGCATTGATATAACAGACTTGGACTCTTATGCTTTTGGGATACTTCAGGCTGCACGTGTGAGAACTAGTAAAACTGAGTTTATCTCTTGTCCTAGCTGTGGGCGAACATTGTTTGATTTACAATCTACTGTTGCAGTTATTAAAGAACATTTTTCTCACTTGCGTCATCTAAAAATTGGAGTAATGGGCTGTATAGTTAATGGCCCAGGTGAAATGGCTGATGCTGATTATGGTTATGTTGGTGCTGAACATGGCAAGATATCTCTATATAAAAAGAAACAATTGATAGCGAAGAGTATTCCTCAGTCTGAAGCCGTGGAACGATTAAAGCAGTTGATAAAGGATAATGGTGACTGGGTAGAACCGGACGAAAAATAACAGACTTTGTTATTTACTCTTTTAATAAGATATTATATGCTACTTTTGTATCCGAAAAAGAGAGTATTAATCAATTATTAATTAAAAGCAATGAGTATTAGAAACTTTGTCAGCTATATGTTAATGGCATTTGTTGTGCTGACTTCGGGATGTGTAAACCAAGAAAAAAAGGAAAATGCAGTAACGACTTATTCCAATCCTATGCCAGTTAAATTTGGCGATCCTTTCATCCTTTCGGCTAAAGACGGGAAATACTATATGTATGGTACTGGAGGTGTGCATAAGGGTTTTGGCGCTTACAGCTCAGATAATCTTGTGGACTGGAATTTTGAAGGACAGGTATATTTTGGAGATAAGCCTGAATCGTGGACACTAGCTAATTATTGGGCACCTGAAGTGTATGAGATAGATGACAAATATTATATGTTTTTTAGTGCTGATTGGAAGGTGAATCCAACTAATGAGCTGGAAAACTTCCGTATTGGTATCGCAGTTTCAGATAGTCCTATTGGTCCTTTTGAGGAAATATCGGATGGTCCACTTTTTGACCCTGGTTATCCAATAATTGATGCAAATATCTTACATCATCAAGGTAAGACATATCTCTACTATTCTCGTTGCTGCTACAAGAACCCTGTGGAAAGCGAAGTTGCTGATTGGGCACGAGCAGAAGGTTTGTTTGATGAAGTTGAAGAGAGCTGGGTATATGGTGTAGAGATATCTAATGATTTTAAAACAGTTATAGGCGAACCTGTCTTGTTATTGCAACCACCCACAAAGATGGATAATGCTCAAACAGAGTGGGAGAGCCGATCGGTAACTAGCGGTGAAGTTAACAGACGATGGACTGAAGGTTCATTTGCTTTTGAACATGGAGATAAAATATATATGATGTATTCAGCAAACTTCTTTGGTGGAAAGAATTATGCAGTTGGATATGCTACTTCTGATTCACCACTGGGACCTTTTACTAAAGCGGCTAACAATCCGGTGTTAGAGAAAAATGTAGAGCAGGGAGGTGATGTTACTGGTACTGGTCACAATATGGTTCTTTGGTCAAAAGATGGCGATAAGATGTATTGTGTTTATCATGGAAGAACCGAAGGAACTGGCGAAGAGCGAGTAGTATTTATAGATGATATGAGTATTGATGCGGAAGGAGTATTGTCTGTGAATGGACCATCTACATCAGAAAAGGAATTATAATAATCAGGACAAGTAACTAAAATATTGTTTATAAAGCATAGATTTAATCAAATCTATAAACATTAATATGTATTTATGTGTTGAGGATGTTTAACTTAATAGATTCACAATAAAATAGATAATAATAATGAAAAGAATTATTTTTAGTTTGGCTATGTTAAGCCTAGTGTTTTCAGTAGTAGCTAATAATCCTGATAAAAAGGGGAAAGAAAAGGTTAAGCCAATTGATTTAGATCAGGAATCGTTCATTGAGAGAGTGTTTGATTTTGAAAACTCTGAAGAATGGAATTACATTGGAGATAAACCTGCAATTATTGACTTCTGGGCAGCTTGGTGCGGGCCTTGTAGACAAGTTTCGCCAATCCTTGAAGAGTTAGCAGACGAATATGGCGATGAAATATATGTTTATAAAGTAAACGTGGATGAACAAAAATCAATTGCACGAGCTTTTGGTATTCAAAGCTTGCCTACTATATTGTTTGTTCCATTGAAAGATACTCCTCAAGCGGTATTAGGATCTGCACCTAAATCAAAACTTAAAGGTGCCGTGGATTCAATATTATTGAAGAAAGAACAAGAGAAATAAATAAATTACATGACAATTACAAGTCTTCAAAACAATGCAATAAAAAACATTGTAAAGCTTGGTAAAAATAGAGAGCGACAGCAGCAAGGTCTTTTCGTAATTGAGGGGGCACGCGAGCTGTCGCTTGCTTTTAAAGCCAATTACTCAATAGACTCACTGTATGTCTGTAGGGATTTATTTGAGAATAGTAAATATCCAGAAGTTCTTAATTATTTGCCTGAAGTATCAGTATTTGATATTAGCAAAGAGGTTTTCGACAAAGTGGCTTATCGTGAAAATTCTGATGGAATAGTGGCTATTGCAAAACCTAAAAGGCATGGACTTGATAATTTGTTATTGTCGAATAATCCTTTTATTATAGTTCTCGAATCTGTAGAAAAGCCTGGCAATCTTGGTGCAATTCTTCGTACAGCAGATGCTGCTAGAGTGGATGCCGTAATTGTGTGTGATCCTCTTACTGATATATATAATCCTAATGTCATCAGGTCGAGCGTGGGAGGTGCATTCACTGTGCAAACTGCTTTTTGCACCTCGGAAGAAGCAATTAACTGGATAAATAAAAATGAAATATCATCTTATGCCGCAGAATTAGAGGCTTCTGAATATTATCAAGATGTTGACTTTACTTTACCATCGGCAATAATAATGGGAACTGAAGCTGACGGACTTACTGAAATATGGCTAAACAACGCAACAAAGCGAATCAAAATTCCAATGAGAGGAGAGATTGATTCGCTTAATGTTTCAGTCTCAACAGCGGTACTCACTTTCGAGGCTATGAGGCAAAGGGGTTTTTAAGATATAAGTTATAAATATCTCCACTTTGGTTTTAAACAGTGTATAAATGCTGTTTAAAAATAAAAGTTTTGTGACTTGTAATAACTATCTACTTCATCACTTTTTTCAAAAATGATTTTGTTTTCTCTTGCAAGCCATCCTATTGCAATATATATGTCTCTTATATCTAATCCTGAAGACTCACGTAATTCATTTATACTCACTTCTTCATTGTTTTGACATAGGATATGCCAAATTATCTCTGCATTTTCGCTAATAGTGTATCTGGTCATAATCAATTTAGTTTTGAAGTGTATTTTAGTTACACATTTGGTTTCTTTTTTTGTTTATCATCAACATTGCTAGCAATCATTTTATGGAGATCTGATGATAACTTTCCCCTTATAGTCGTTTAATGACAAATTGCAAGCACCTTTAGTCTAATACTCTATGTTTTTCATGGTAGTTAGTGCCATTTGTAGTTCAAAATTACACTATAACGCTCAAATATACCAAATTGGTGCTTTATTCGCAAGCAATATCTAAATTAATTTCACATTATATGATTCCTTGAGATTATATAGACTTTTATAACTAAGATATAGTGTAATATGTATGTCCTTACCTTTGTTTTGATTGTTGCGTTAATTTTGTGAACGGTATTTTAAAACTTTATAGACCTTCTGCATTTTGCTGAAACATTGTTGTAGTCTATATACTGGCACTCTGAACATTTTTTATTACTTTTGCTACCCTTTTGCAAATACCAACGAACGGTATGATTGATATAATTATTGAAATTGACATTTAAACAGCTACATAGGAAAATAAGATATCCAGATTTAATCAAGATTGAGTGGGTCGAATTGCTTGAAGTGCCTTTCAATATTCATATAGTTGAGCATAGCGTTGAGTTACGTAATAATCAAGAGGCTCTAATATTACGCTTTCAGCGTTTAGCTCCAAAAGAATTTGACGCACCACATATTACTTTTGTACTTTGCGAATCTTCAGGTCGTCTTATGAGCTATGTGAACAAGATGATCCTTGTTTCCGAGAATTATATTAGTGAAGATGATGCTTTGATAAAAGCTTCTCTTATCTTGCGTAAAGTTGATCCTGAAAATTACAAAAGCCTCTCATTTGTTAGGATTGACAAGCCTATGAGGCAGTTTATAAATGTCTATGGCCAAATCGAGTGTCATCCAATCTATTGTGTTAAATTTAAGCATTCTAGTGGTAGTTATAGCTGGATAGGACTCTCATTGAGTGGCAAGGTAGAAGAATATGAGGTTGAGACATTTTGGGATAATGATAATAATCGCCGTGATACCGAGATGTGGGATCATGATGGTTGGGTTAAAGCCAGATATGGGTTAGGTCCAGAATTGGACGCTACCAATGCATTAGCAAGAGGATAATTTGATTTTATATTAAACATGTTGTGTCAGTTTTGTGTCTATACAATTTTTTTATTTGACATAAAACATCATGAAAGCAACCGCTAAATTTATTTTTTTAGTCCAGCAGTATATATAAGTCCCTAAAAAACTTTTTAGTTCATCGTTATCTTTGCATAATAGGTCTGTCTTTTAAATTATTTAACTATTGTTGTTGCTAAATGTAGGGCATTTATTAACTTATATTCATCCTTTGGTTCTATAAGGGGTGTTTTTGAAAATTTTTAGTAGTGAAAATCTAGCCTGATCCCCTAATAAAAAAATTTATTTAGTCCTTCAGAAACCATATACGTCTAAAAAATTTTTTTGTTTGACTAAATCAGCGTTGTAATGTTAATAAAATTAACTATATTGTCTTGCCTTTGTTGTTAATAAAGCTTTAAATTGATTTATTTGGTCTATTTGATAGATTATAGTTCTTATAATAAAATTTTATTAGGCTTAAAAGAGCGATTTATCCCTAAAAAAATATTTTTTTTTGCCCATTTTGTTGCTTGTGGGCTATGTCTTTAATCTTTATTATCCTGATATATAGTATATAAGGTAATAAGGATGTTGTATTTGTTAATTTATTAACAATCTGTATTTGTTGTATTTTTCTTATAAAGTGAATATATGTAAATTTCGGCTTGATGGTATGTAGGGGAATTAATATCTTGTCGAAATCATTACTGTCCCATTAAAATCTAAAATAGTAAATGAACAGTAGCTTTAGACTTTGTCATTCTTTTTCAAGTCAAAAGTGTCGAAAGATATTTAGAAGTTATATCTCCTTGTGTATGGATGTATGGGATTGATAAGCTATCTGATGCAAAGCATAATAGGCGGAACTTTATTTTCAATGTTAATTGCACTCAGATTCTATGCTATTAAAAATCTTTACCCGTAAATGAGGCTCCCGACGATACTGATCCCGTCTGCTCCTTCCGGCCTGCTGCATTGAAATTGTAGCTCAGCGACAAGGTAAGGTGCGGATAACGAGGTTTGACATAGGTGGTAGCCTTCAATGTCTGAGAGTCGCGAATATGGTCATAGCGTGCAGTACGGAAAATATCGTGTGCCACAAACGACAGAGAAAGCTTCTGATTAAAGAACTCTTGTCGAATGGCTAGGTCGAAATAGTAATACGCTTCCTCACGTCCCTGCGTGAGAACGGTGGGACCCACCAAATTGGCATCGAACTGCATACGAGTAGTCTTGCCGAGGGTGAAATTATTCATCCAAGAAGCGGTATAACTTGTAAGCTGGGCATCTGTACTTCCATCAAACTCGGATGTGAATTGATAATTGTAAAGACTGCCGTTTAAAGTCATATTCCACCAACGGGTGTTTCGTGTCTGCAAATTGGCTTCCACGCCATAGGTGCGATCGCGACCTGCATTAATAAGCGAGTCGAGAGTAACTCCAGGTTCGTATGCCACACGAACAAGATCGTAAGTGCCGCGGCGATTGCGATAATATCCCGTAACTGACAATGAATTGTTTTGAGCAAAACGTTTGCGATAACTAAGCTCAGCCGAATGAATATATTCGGGAGCAAGGTCGGGATTACCCGTAAGGCGAGTGTAATAATCTTTATAGGTTATATAGGGTTCCAACTTCCATACACCGGCACGATTGGTGCGATTTGAGTAGCCTGCAGTGAAGGTGTTATTGTTGGGAGCTTCGTATGAAATATGGGCTGATGGATATGCCTCCAAACGAGATATGTGGCGGTCGCCATCTTCCAAATCAGTTTCAAGTCTATCAATCATATTATCTATTCTTAGGCCGGCATCTACTTTCACGGGGCCAAATTTATCGGTAATCATAGCGTATGCCGAGTGGATCTGTCGACGGTAATAGAAGGGTGTGTACATATGATCTTGCCACTCATATTCTTGCATGGGACGATTCCAATATCTGATTTTATAGTCACCATGCTCGCTATAAGAGGTGTATTGATAACCAATATCCATCTTGCCCTCATCTCTGTAGTTGAGGGTATAGTTAGCCGAAGCATCGGAATCCCAATGATGTTCGGTCTCGAAGCCATTAGTTCCCTCATGACGCGCCCCCGACAACTCAAAGAGATTACTCTCGGTATATTCCAATGAATACCAATCGAAGCGCATTCGACCATTTATGGCGATTTTATCGCCACGATCATTGAGTTTCCACTCATAATCTGTAGAGATCTGACCAATATGTTTTTCTATGAAGTTATGGTCATGGCTATCGTATGTGGCATCGTTGATAACATTGCCACCCTGCTCACGGTGTTCATAATATAGCATATCGCCTCCATTGAGCCAGTAAGTCATACCGCCCTGCATCTCTACAAGCAAACGATGGTTGGATTTGTTAAACTCCCAACCTAATCGACCTATATACGAATCGATACTGCTATATCGTTCGCCATTGGCATCGGATGTAGTGATATAATCATCAACAATGGTGGTTTTGAGCTGATGAAAATCACTCCTGCCTTTTACCTGAGAATCATTGACACCTACGTACCATCGACTTGCACCCTTTCGGTAGTTTAGAAGTGCATCTAATGTCCATCCGCCAATCGTATTACCCGATGCATTTACCGAACCACTAAAACCCTGTCCATCCTGGCTTTTGGTTATGATGTTGATGATACCCACATCACCATCGGTACGATACTTTGCCGAAGGGGTTGTGATAATCTCTATATCTTTTACATTATCCGCCGAAATCTGAGCCAGTGCCTGAGTACCCTCCAACATACTCTGTTTGCCATCAATATAGACAACAAAACCCGAGCTTCCGCGGAATGATACATTGCCATCTACATCGATACGAACCGATGGCGCGGCCTTCAATACATCTATGGCAGTACCTCCCGATGCCGACAATGTGGCCGAGCCACTTAGGATATGACGGTCGGGTTTATACACAATCTTATTTTTCTCGCCCAAAACAACAACCTCTTCCAAGCCATTCTCTATCATCGAGAGCTCGATAGTTCCCATATCGATTTCGCTTTCACCGAAATGAATAGGCTCACTCACAAAAGGTTGATATCCAACAATCATTACCGAAAGAATAAATTTGCCTTTACGCACCTTTTCTACCTTGAAAAAACCATCACGTACTTGAGTATGAGAAATCGTATTATTTTCGTTGTCGGTAATAATCACATCGGCATAATTGACTGGGTCGCTGGTTTCGACATCCACCACACGCCCCACGACAGCTGTACTTACAGTCTGAGAAAAAGCACAAAGCGTAGTGAACATCAAAGCAAGTAATAAAATTATTTGTTTCATTTGCTTAGATAAAATTGTTTTCAAAGGTATGAATATTATGTAATATTCACAGGAAAAGAGTTTAAAATATTCTCTTAGAGGAATTTTGAACCGCAACGTCCAATTATGGTTATAATGATAGGTCGAGATTCTTAATTTGCATGACTACCTTTAATGGGATTGTTCGCTTGATGGTTTTGTCAATCCTTGTATAAACGTGTTTGAACGAGATTCTATTAGTATTAAAATCCTTTTCAACTGCACTATTATAAACAGCTCGCAAGATTCAGAAGGGTAAAATAGTACATGGGTATATAATCCATTACCTTTATAGTATTGAAATGATGTATTGCTGATGTTATTTAACCCTAAGTAGATGTTTTATTTTTATTTGCCTATGAAATAAATTGATATACATATTTTTATTTGCTGTATATACCAATACTCCGTTAAATTCCTATCCCTAGTTACTCGGCAATTGCCGAGAACTCGGCTACCTCTTTGAATAGACTCTTATTTAATCTTCTGTTTGGCCTTATGCCGAACTGTTGTTAATAATATCTATCAAAGAGACTTTTAGTATATTGCAATCGAAATCAATTAAAAGCTTTTTAATACCTCATGATGATATGAATAAATCAATGATTCTAGTAATGTTATTAATAATGTCTTCAGTAATGCTGATACAGTCGCAAGATGATAATAACTATATAATTGCCAAAGATGCCATCATCGAACAGGCAGGCTCTGGATTTTTATTTACCGAAGGTCCTACAACGGATAAGGATGGACGTGTATATTTCACGGATCAGCCAAATGATAAAATATATATATGGGACGAAAATGATGGTATCTCTCTTTGGCTTGAAGGATCAGGAAGATCAAATGGAATGTTCTTTGATTCAAATAACATATTGTTTACTTGTGCTGACGAAAAAAACGAACTAGCTTATTTTGACGAAGACAAAAACTTAGTGCCGCTTTGCGATAGCTATAATTCAAAACATCTGAATGGACCTAACGATGTGTGGGTATCTCCCTCAGGAGGTATATATTTTACTGATCCATATTATCACAGAAAATGGTGGGGCAACGAACACAGAGAAGTACAAGATGTAAGAGGCACATACTATTTATCTAGTAATGGACAGATTAGCTTAGAGATAAACGACTTTAAAACTCCAAACGGATTGGTAGGAACAGCTGACGGAAAGACTTTATACGTTGCTGACATTGAAAGTGGCAAAACGTGGAGGTATGACATAGAGAAGAATGGAAAACTAACTAACAAAACATTCTTTGCTCCTCATGGTTCTGATGGCATGACTATAGATAATATGGGCAACATTTATTTAACATCGGGCAAGGTGTGGGTATATAACTCTAATGGAAGCCTTATTGAAGAAATTGATTTTCCTGAGTCGCCATCAAATGTATGTTTTGGAGGTAAGGATAGAAATATACTATTCGTAACGGCAAGAACAGGTATTTACACATTAAAAATGAATGTGAATGGAGTGAATTAGTCAAGCGGCGATTACATTTTGCAAGCATTTTTTGACAATATGGTTTGAATTATATTACACTTTGCAATCTATATTTTAATATGAATCAATGTTAAATCATATTCTATGCTCTGCTTAAGATTTCAAATTTAAATAGTTGTTTAATATACATTAAAACAGTATGTTGTATGTAGTATTGACTAACGAATCCCTTTGAAACCTCGATAAATGCTAAGGTTAATAAATATCAAATTAGATGTTGGGGTGCCATCGTTTTTCTCAATTATCCATCTATATACTAAACAGCAACATAAAAGGCTAGTTTTTGTAGTCATTACAAAACTGCTGTTTAAACAATTAATTAACGTGAGTTCGATGTAAGAAAATCCATTTAAAAGTAGGAATATAGCG
>CAYFTB010000058.1:0-13946 GCA_964345875.1 uncultured Proteiniphilum sp. | reverse complement strand
TTAATATGTAATTTGTTAAATACTTTCACAAAGATACAAAAAATCAGGGGAGTGCCCAACTAATTTTAGTTGAATAGCATGATACACTATCGAGTAAATCTATAGCTATACACGATCAACTCATAAGTATATGAGGTGGAAATACTTATAATTTTTTCCTCTTCAAAACAATCCACACTATCATGGGAGCGCCAAAAAGAGACGTGACAGCATTAATGGGGAGAGTTCGGTTTGCCAACGGAACTTGCGAAATTATATCACAAGAAATAAGCAATATGCTACCTAATAATAATGTGGCTGGGATTATCGTTCTATGGTTAACTGTGCCAAACAAGCTGCGTGCAAAATGAGGTACAACAACCCCAACAAATGCAATTGGACCAGTAAAGGCAGTCACTACACCTGTTATAACTGCTGTAATAATAATTATCACCATTCGCATCTGCTTAACATTCAGTCCTATGCTTACAGCATATTTTTCTCCTAACAACAAGCTATTTAGAGGCTTTTGAATAATAATTACTGTAATAATTCCAATAATAACAAAAAGAGAAAGTATAGGCATCTTTGCCCAAGTAACGTTGCTAAGGCTTCCAAAAGTCCAAGTAATAAACAGCTTAAGAGAATCGGGATCTGCAAAGCTTTGTAGAATAGTAATTGCAGCGTTGGTAACATATCCAAAAATCATACCTAAAACCAATATTGTAACCGAATCATTAATTCTTGAAGAGACAAACAATATGAGTAATAATACCAAAGATGCTCCTGCAATTGCCACAATTACCTGAGCCATGCTACCCAATGACTCTATCAGTGGATAGGCTGATGTGCCTGCCAGAAATGTCAGCAATGCAACACCCAAACCAGCACCGGAGCTAACACCCAAAACATCAGGACCAGCCAAAGCATTTCTGAATAATGTTTGCATAAGCAAACCTGCCACAGATAGTGATGCACCAGCCAGCAATGCAGTTAATGCTTTTGGCAATCTATAATTAAATATTATTTCATCAATAATCTCGTTATCAGAACTTCCAAACAATGCTGCGAAACCATCAACAAAAGAAATCTTTGCATTACCTACAAACAAGTCTATTGCAAAAAGAATGACGAGTAATCCCGACAACAGAAAAAATATATACTTCTTATTATTCAATTTTCTTTCACTCCTATTATTTAAGTGGCACTAAATATGTAAATGATTCATCGGCCATAATATCCGGATAAAGTGCTTTTATCAAATCTCTTAACACAAGGTCGGGATTGGCTATTGCACTCTCAAAATAATCATTACCACCAATTGGAGTAGTCCTATTTCGATTATTAAAAACTCTTTTATTCTTTACTGATTTAAGCAACTTATATTTGCTATCCTTATTGAATAGTTCTGTGTAGTTATTAGCTTCACATCCAATCCACACATCAGCATCTCCAAACTGTGTTAGCACAGACTCTATATCAAGAGGAATACTGCCAGTATCTTTGTTATCACTATAATAATATTTTGCACCTGCATCATTAAACAAGTGTGCATTGAAACTATTACCACCAGGCACATACCAAGTATCCTGAAAGTTGTCACCCGACAAAACACTTGGTTTACTATTAAGATCTTTCACCAAATCTCTATTTTCAATATATCTTTGCTCAATCTGATTGAAAACAGAATCAGCCTGATCTCTTTTATCTACAAACTCTGCTAACAGCTTTATCCATTCTGCACGAGCAAGTGATGAAGTTTCCATCCACTCAAGTGAAAATATCACTGGCAGCCCCGACCTTTGAGCCCTTTCGCTAAGATTATCTTGCTGAACATAAGCTGAGTTTATCAAAGCATCAGCACTAAGCATTAAAGTTTTTTCTATATCTGGATTAAATGGATCACCTAAGTTTTCAATCTTTCCCGAAGCAATACCTTCTAATATTATAGGATTATATACCCGCTCGGCGTCAGTAACTGCTACCACTTTATCAATAGCACCCAATAGCTGCAAAAACTCAAAGTATGAGAATGTATTCACAATAACAGACTCTAAAGGTATTTGTACTTTAAAACCGTCTGAGTCAGGAATGTTATCTATTTTATCTTTGTATAAATAATATACACTGAATGGCTTAGAACTATTTTTATCCCATGGATTGTTGATAATTACCTTAGTATATCCATCACAATCTACTACATCAAACCCGGTTGCATACTTTATATTCTCATTCGATGTTCTGATGTTTACATTTTCTGATGCCGAATTGCTCTTTTGCTGACATCCACTTGCTGACAGAATAATTATAACTCCAAATATCAAGCACATAGCAGTGCCAGTAAATCTATACATTGTTTACCTCGTTATCTTTTTCAATATTATTTTTTATCTCTTCCACTGATTCTTCAGGTGCAGTCAAGACGGGGGGATCTATAGCCTTTGGTCTAGTCGTCACATGTGGCTTTGCATTAGATCCAGGAATGAAATCGTGTCGATACATATTGAAAAACAATACAAACAGCGACAATAATAGTGGACCAAAAATCACACCCCAAAATCCAAACATGGGAATACCTATTATCACCCCAAGAACTGTGATAAGCGGATGAATGTCTGCAATTACTTTTTGAAGCAATAGTCGAGCCACATTATCTACACCACCAATAATAAACAATCCATATAACCCTAAACCAATTCCATAAATCAAATCTCCACCCAACATTATGCTTATTGAAAGAGGCACCCATACCAACATAGTACCTAGCAAAGGAATTATTGTAGAAAATCCTGTCATAATAGCATATAGCAAAGCATTATCAATACCAAAGAAAAGATACCCAACATAAGCAAATATACCTTGCACAATTGCCAATAACGGAATACCGATAGCATTAGCCTGAATAATCATTTTTGTTTCTTTTGCAAGGATGTTCTTATTCTCATCTTTTAATGGTAATATTTCTCTCACCATTTTGTCAAACTCATCATAGTTTAAGAGCATATAAAAGAGAATAAACATCGAAAAAATTGAGTTAATAATCAATGAGTAAATTCCCGCTCCTAGTGACTGTAAGATATTACCTCCTATTTTGGGAAGACTAGATAAATTTTCGGGTGTGAATATTTTAAAATCTAGTTTTTCCTCAAGAGTTGCAACAAAACTATTTATACTTTCGATTAGTTCTCGAGGGTCAATGGTGATGCCAGTAACCGTATCTATTACAAGAAAAGCTATTCCCGTGAGAGGAATAAGAAAAAACAAAAGTCCCTCAAGAGTGAGAAGCAATGCAGCTAATCCTCTCCTAAGCCTCCATTTCTCGGCAAGAAAAGCCATCTGTCCTTTCAACAATACATAAAGAGTGGCTGCACTCAAAAAGCTACTCATATAAACACGTAGCTCCTTGAATAGTATAACGCCAAGAATAATTAGAAAAGATACAAGTATAAACTTGTATTTGTTAGAACGATATAAATCTCCGATGCTCGACATAAATAAATATAAGACTTAAAATTATTAATCTAAGGATTTAAAATCTTCAGGCTTTGAGAATCCACCTTCTATAAGAGCTGCTTTTGCAGCCTCATAATCAGATAGTTTAACTTGCATCTCAATATCGCCAATTGAATATGCTAATAGACTTGAAACAAGATTTTTCATGTATGTTTCAATACCAATCATCTCCATGTAAGATTGCACTACGGCAACTTCAGCTGGAAAGTTGAATGTTTTGATTGTAACAAAATCTTTATCCATAATATTATTATTTTAGCATACTTATTTGAATGTAAAATTATACCTTTTTTCAGACAATCTGCCCTACCATCCAATTTATTCCACTAATTTTGAGAATATTTCAAAAAATCAATTTACAAAATGTCAAAGATTGCTTTAATTACAGGTGCAACCTCAGGAATAGGTGAAGCCACCGCCCTTTTACTTGCCGAAAATGGCATCAACCTAATAATTGCTGGACGACGAGAAGATCGTCTAAATATTCTAAAAAACAAACTTGAAGCACTGAATGTTCGGGTTTTGTCTCTATCACTAGATGTTAGAGATAATAGTATGGTAAAGTCAGTATTAAACAACCTCCCCGAAGAGTGGCAAAGTATAGATTACCTAATCAATAATGCAGGACTTGCTGCAGGGTTAAGCACTATCCAGGAAGGGAACACAGATGATTGGGAAAGAATGATTGACACCAATGTAAAAGGATTACTATATGTAACGCGGGCAATATCTCCAAAGATGATGGAGCGTAAGAGCGGTCATATCATCAACATAGGTTCGATTGCAGGAAAAGAAGTATATCCAAATGGCAATGTATATTGTGCCACAAAGCATGCAGTGGATGCACTAACAAAAGGAATGCGTATTGATTTGTTGCCTCACAACATCAAAGTCACTCAGATATGCCCAGGAGCTGTAGAAACTGAATTCTCTATTGTTCGTTTTCATGGAGACAAAGAAAGAGCCGACAAAGTTTATGAAGGATTCGAAAATCTTGTTGCCCGTGATATTGCAGATTGTATATGGTTTGCGTTATCAAGACCTCAACATGTAAATATAAATGATATGGTGGTGATGCCAACAGCACAAGCCTCTGGAAGTATATTTCATAAACAAGTATAAAAGGTCTGTAATTAATCAGACTAAATAAATCCTCATATTAATAAACATGTCGCAAGTCAAGTCACAAGATAAAACATCATATCAAAAACCTCCACAAGAAATATTAGAACTAGTGGATATAGAGAGAGTACCAGGAGTAAACATTGATAGCAATGGTGAAAACATGCTATTCTTTTATCGTTCAACATTCAAGTCATTGTCTGACCTTAACCAACCAGAACTTAGGCTAGGTGGATTAAGAATAAATCCCAACACAAATATCTCAAGCACTGCATCATACATTAATAAAATATGTTTCAGAAAGACATTTGAAAAGGATATGCAAGATTTTTCAGGCATGACTGTCAATATGAAAATTGCAAATGTATCATACTCATTTGATGAAACTAAAATTGCATTTACAAATACGGTTGAGGATGGTGTGGAATTGTGGATTGCAGACTTGGAAACATTGAAAGCAAAAAGGATTACAGAAGCCAATCTCAATGCAAATGCTGGCATACCATATTCATGGTTTGTATCAGGAAATGAACTATTGGTAAGAATGTTGCCCAAGAACAGACCCGAACTTACAGATACTAAAACAAAACTCCCCGAAGGGCCAACAATATCAAACAGCGACGGGCAAATATCTCAAAACAGGACATATCAGGATTTGCTAAAAAATCAAACTGATGAAACCATATTTGAAATACTAATGACATCAGAGCTATATAAAATAGATCTTGATGGCAATTTGTCACTTTGGAAAGATGCAGGAATGTATATTCGTGAATCATTTTCGCCAAACGGAAAATATTTATTATTGCAAACCCTCACCCACCCCTTTTCATATTCAGTGCCATACACAAGCTTTCCAAACGACACTGACATATATACATCCGACGGAACCCTTGTTAATAACTTTAGCAAACAACCTCTTCTAGACAATCTTCCAGTTGGCTTTATGTCAACATTCGAGGGCAAAAGAAATATAAATTGGAGAGCGGACAAGCCATCCACACTATATTGGGTAGAAGCATTAGACAAAGGAAATCCAGAAATAGAAACTGAATATCGTGATGAAGTATTTGAACTTAATGCCCCGTTTGACAACTCACCTAAATCTCTGATAAAAACTTTTGGCAGATATGCAGGCGTGCTATGGGGTGATGATTCATACGCAATACTAACTGACAGCTGGTGGAACACACGCAACACCAAAACATATCTATTCAACCCATCAAACAATAGCACAGAGCCAAAAATAATATCCGACAGAAACTATCAAGACGTCTATAGTAGCCCAGGGTTTCCGCAAACAAACAAAAATGAGATGGGAAGATATACACTAAAAATTGATGGAACGATGATATATCTTTTCGGAGATGGCTTCACTCCTGATGGTCAGTACCCATTTATCGATGAGTTTGATTTGAATACACTCGAAAAAAAACGTATCTATCAATCAACATATACCAACAAAGTTGAGGATTTAATAACCTTTTTGGATACTAACAAGGGAACAATTATTACCCGTATCGAGTCACCAACTGAATATCCTAATTTTTATATTCGCAACATCTACAGCAATCTTGAACCTCAACCTATCACTAACTTTGAAAATCCATTCAAAAAAATAGAACAAGCTTATAAGGAAGTCATAACATATAAACGATCTGACGGTGTGGAGTTAAATGGAACTCTCTATCTGCCCGTTGGATATGATATGAATAAGAAAGAAAAGTTACCTCTGATTATTTGGGCCTATCCCAATGAATATAAGGACAAAAGTAGTGCTGGGCAAAACACCTCAAACCCCAACACATTCAGCTATTTATCATATGGCAATCCTATTTATTGGATTACACAAGGATATGCAGTACTGGATGAAACATCGTTTCCCATTGTAGGTGAAGGAAGTGAACAACCCAACGATACATTCATAGAACAACTAACTGATAATGCACAATCTGCTATAAACGCTCTAGATTCACGTGGCTTTATCGACAAAGAACGGGTTGCTATCGGAGGTCATTCGTATGGTGCTTTTATGACAGCAAATTTGCTGACACACACAAATCTATTTGCAGCAGGTATAGCCAGAAGCGGTGCCTACAACCGAACGCTCACTCCGTTTGGATTTCAAAGTGAAGAAAGAAATTATTGGGAAGCAACCGAAGTTTACGACAAAATGTCGCCATTTATGCATGCCGACAAAATGAAAACTCCACTACTACTCATTCATGGTGAGGCTGACAACAATTCGGGTACACACACTCAGCAAAGCGAGAGATACTTTCAGGCACTTAAAAGTTTTGGTGCACCTGCACGTTTAGTAATCCTCCCGATGGAAAGTCACGGTTATGCAGCCAAAGAGAGCATATTGCACTTGCTTTGGGAGCAAGACCAATGGCTTGAAAGATATGTGAAGAATAAAAAACCATGAGGAAGTGATTTCAGCATATAATTTTTGAATAAAACACCTCGAATTGGTTCGTCCGGCACGTAACGGCAGAATAAAACATGTTGTGGAGATGATTCCGTGACGCAACGGCGAGTTTTTCGGGGTGCTTTTATGGCTCAATTCACATATTTTATATACATTTTCGAAGACAAATGTTATCTGTTGTGAAAATTATAGATATCAGATGATCTTTTGGTGCAAAAATGATGCTACGGAACAATAAAGTGGAGAGTTTTGGTGTCGCCGTCACGTAACGGCAAAATAAAAACTTCAGTAGAGGTGATTCCGTGACATGATTTCCTAATTAACATTTACGTTTCTTAACTAAAACGACGCTTTTTATCAAGAAAGTGAAGTGAGTTTATGTTAATCTGACTCTCGAACCTCATAAATTCATCTGAGTTTATGAAAAACCCACACCACCAAACCACCTTTTCAAATATTTTCATCCATCCAGCACATCACGGTACCGTTAACATTTGGGATTTAACATTTACAAAATACTATATATTAACCATTTATACTTTACCAATTAATCAGACCTACAAATTAAACTATTATTAACATCTTCAAAATATAAAAATGCAAACAAAGGTTAGCGAGAGATTTAGCAGTTCTCGGAACCCTTATTGTTAAAAGAAGCAAACCACAAATACTTGAGAGCTGTAATGTAATTTAAAGTAGGGTAATAATAAAGTGAAGGGACGAAGAGACAATGCATTTTTTTCATTTAGATGTGTAAAAGTTGTATATCTTTGTTGTAGAGGATAATTTAATACTGTTGTCATAGACAATAATTGATTACCATTTAGAATATAAATACTTGAATTTTATGACCGAAGGAATATATGAGGAACTTGTAACCCAACTTGTTTCTCGCAAAATTGGAGGATTAGATAGAGATAATTTTTATATTAAAACATCGACGATTGACAAAGAAGAGGCTGCTGATATTTTATCAAAACATCTGTCTTATACTATTAAAAACGCGTTAAATCTACTTAAAAGTAATAATTCTATTGAGTCACAAATTGAGGTTGCTAATAAGATTATTTTGTTCTTGAAAGAGGAACTTCGAGATGAAATGTTTGATGATAACTTAATAGATATTCATGGTAAAATACTAAAAGCAGTGTTTTCAAAAATAGATACACATTTTTCAGACTTAGACTTACATTTGAAAGAAATCACACCATATACAAGATTAACACACAGCGAACTATTTACTGGAGGCAATATAGGCCTGTCGCTAGAGAGTGAATTGAAAAAAGAGATTATCTCATCTAATAAAGTTGACCTATTGGTTTCATTTATTAAATTCAAGGGAATAATTATATTAAAAAAAGAACTTGAAGAGTTTACAAAACGAGGTGGACATTTAAGGGTTATTACCACCACTTATATGGGGGCATCTGACTACAAAGCAATTAAAATGCTATCAGAGTTAGAAAATACACAAGTCAAAGTTTCATATAATTCGGGAAACGAACGCCTACATGCAAAAGCCTATCTCTTTAAACGCGACACAGGTTTTCATACTGGGTATATTGGTTCGTCAAACTTTTCACGCTCAGCATTAACAGACGGTCTAGAGTGGAATTTAAAAGTTACCACCAAAGAGGTAAGTCATATTATAGATAAATTTCAAAAAACATTTGATTCATATTGGCAAAATGATGATTTTGAATTATTTGATGATCAAGTACATAAAGATAAACTAATAAGGTCACTTAATCAAGGAAGAATTTTTAAAACTTCAGAAATAAAAGCCAACTTTTTTGATATTCGACCTTATCCCTTTCAAAAGGAGATTTTAGAAAAGTTAGAAGTAGAGCGGAGCGTTCATAATAGATACAAGAATCTTGTTGTAGCAGCAACGGGTACTGGCAAGACCATCATATCTGCATTTGATTATAAAAGATTTAGGGAAAATAACAAGTCTTCTAAACTTCTATTCTTAGCTCATCGTAGAGAGATTTTAGAGCAATCTTTAGCCACATTTAGAGGAGTTTTGCGTGATAATAACTTTGGGGAGCTCTGGCTTGGAGGATCTGTACCTGATTCATACGAAAATGTATTTGCATCGGTTCAAACTCTCAACAATCAACTAAAAAATCTATATTTATTACCAACATTTTTCGATTATATAGTAATTGACGAATGTCATCACCTTACAGCTAACAGTTATAGAGGTATTATTGAATATTTTAAACCAAAGGTGCTATTAGGATTAACGGCAACTCCTGAAAGAATGGATGGGAGTGATATTCAAGAAGATTTTCACAATCGAATAGCTGCCGAAATAAGACTCCCTGAAGCTTTGAACCGTAAGTTACTTAGTCCATTTCAATATTTTGGCATTTCTGATAGTGTCGATTTATTAAATGTTAGATGGGAGAAGGGACGATATGTTGCGAGTGAATTGTCTTCAATTTATACTAGAAATGATAGGCGTGTGGGAGAAATTATTGATGCTTTAGAAACATATACTAAAGACTCGCAAGATGTTAGAGCTTTAGGCTTTTGTATAACAATGGATCACGCCCGATTTATGGCGGAGAAGTTTACATTAGCTGGATTTAAGGCTGATTATCTTACCAGTGATAACACAAAAGACAGGGATAAAATAAAAGATAAGCTATTAAAGAAAGAGATAAATTATCTATTTGTTGTCGATATCTTTAATGAGGGGGTAGATATTAGTGAAATTGATACCGTACTTTTTTTACGACCAACAGAAAGTTTGACAATTTTTCTTCAACAATTAGGAAGAGGACTACGTTTGGCAGAAAATAAAGATTGTTTGACCGTATTAGATTTTGTGGGAAATGCCAGGCCTGAATATAACTTCGAGAACAAGTTTAGAGCTCTTATAGGAAAAACAACCACGACTGTAAAAAAAGAAATAGAAGACAATTTTCCTCATTTGCCATTGGGGTGTTCTATTATTTTAGAAAAGAAAGCAAAACAAATTATTATAGATAATATTAGTGCAGCAACTACACTAAATAAGAGGCAGCTTATAATGAAGATTCAAGCTTTCAAACATGATACGACTCTCGAATTAAGCTTGAAAAATTTCATCAAATTTTATAACATCCCGATACAACTCATTTACAAGCATGGTGGTTGGAAAAGACTTTGCCAATTAGCAGGCACACATATTAATTTCAGTGCAGAAAATGAAGATAAAATTGTAAAGGCTATTTCTAACAGATGGTTGTCAACAAGTTCAACGAGCTACTTTAAATTTATTTTTGAATTGTCAGAAAAGAAGTTTAATATAAATATAAAAGATTATGATGAATCTCAGAAATTAATGTTAATGATGTTGCATTACGATATATGGATAGAACCCGGCAACTTTAACACTTTGGAAGAAAGTATACGCTCTATTGGAAATAATGAAGTGATGGTACAAGAAATTAAAGAGTTTTTAGAATTAACAATTGATGAAATAGGTTTTAAGGAAATAGATTTTAATATGCAATATAGCCAACCTCTAAAAATTCATTCACGATATACGAGAGACCAAATTTTGTCAGCTTTTAGACAAAACACATTTAACAAGAAATCATCAAGTAGAGAGGGCGTTGTTAATATCATTGATCTAAATACTGAATTACTTTTTGTCACTCTACATAAATCTGAGGAGGATTACTCTCCCACCACCATGTATGACGACTACGCCATTAATGAGACATTATTTCATTGGCAAAGTCAAAATTCTGCTAGCCCTAGCACACCAAAGGGAATATCTTATATAGAACACGAAAAAAACAAAAAGAGAATATTACTGTTCGTAAGAGAAAAGGACAAAGATGAGTTCAGAAATACTATGGGTTACGTTTTCGTTGGTGAAGGCAAATTGAGAGGTCATTATGGAGCTAAACCCATGAGTATTGAGTGGGAACTAAATGAATCAATTCCTAACTATTTATGGCATGATGCGGCAAAGTTGAGAATAGGATGAAAAAAATATTGTTTAATTAATAAAATAATGAGCCTATTAAAACTCACTTTCGGCTAACACGAATGAGTTATTATCTGTGTAAAATAATCACTTTAATTGGTGGCACAAACTTTATTTTACACCACAACTTAATATTAATTATTACTTTCTAGTATTCAAACTCAATAAAGTCGCCCACCTTAATATTATTATTAAAGCAATAACCAGCATTAACCTCAACAACGTATAAAGCAGGTTGTGTTGATGCATAGTTTTGTTCACTTAGTGGTGTGGTATTTGGATGAATTGTCACAATTTGTTTTTCGGCATTAACAAACAAAATATCTAAAGGAATGTAGGTGTTTTTCATCCAGAAACCCTGATAATCTTCGATACGAAATACAAACAACATTCCTGCATCCGAAGGTAATGATTCACGATACATAAGACCACGAGCTCTCATTTGGTCGTCGGCAGCCACTTCAATATCAATTGTGGAAATTTTGTCATGCTTATCTTGCGAAAGAAAGTCAAGAGAACCTTGCTTGTTGAATTTTATCTTTATGCTAGTATTCTGCTCATTATTTTCCATTTTATTTTTATTAGAAAGGATATAAGTTAATGACAATCCAACTAGCACGACAACAACAGCTAGCGCAATAATATTAAGTAAAGATCTTCTCTTGCCCATATTTATAGTGATGTAATAATTTATAAAATACAAAGATGGTTTATTTTTTTGTCTTACAAAAATAGAAACAATGCTGAAATTTTGTCAGTTTCATAGTTGGTTCATGACATTTTCACCGCAATTAAAATATTTGGCATAGATTTAGCATATAAGAAAATGTCAATCGACAAATATTTGAAATATATAATATAAAATTAAATCTTAAAAGTTTAACAAAAATGAGTATTAGACCATTAGCAGACAGAGTGCTTATAAAAGCTGCTGCTGCAGAAGAAAAAACAGTAGGAGGAATTATTATTCCCGATTCAGCAAAAGAGAAACCTCTTCAAGGTATAGTTGTTGCTGCAGGAAACGGTACAAAAGACGAAGAAATGGTTGTTAAAACCGGTGATAATGTTTTGTACGGAAAATATGCAGGAACAGAAATAGAATTTAATAACGAGAAGTTCTTGATAATGCGTCAATCGGATATTCTTGCAATAGTAGAATAAAAAAGTGACCTCACAAAAACACGTCACTAACTAGAAAGAATAATAATTAATTCAATAAAAACAAATATAACATTATGGCTAAAGACATTAAATTTGACATAGAGGCTCGCGACTCACTAAAAAAAGGAGTTGATGCATTAGCAAATGCAGTAAAAGTAACTTTAGGCCCTAAAGGTCGCAACGTGATTTTAGACAAAGCTTTTGGAGCACCTCACATCACTAAGGACGGCGTATCGGTAGCAAGAGAAATTGAGCTTGAGCATGCAATAGAAAACATGGGAGCACAGTTGGTTAAAGAAGTTGCTTCAAAAACTAACGATGATGCTGGTGACGGAACTACTACTGCTACAGTATTGGCTCAGTCAATTATTGGTGTGGGCATGAAAAACGTTACTGCTGGTGCAAACCCAATGGACCTAAAGAGAGGTATCGATAAAGCTGTTGCTAAAGTAGTAGAGAACCTGAGAGAACAGGCAGTTGAAATAGGCAACGACTTGAAAAAGATTGAAAACGTAGCTAAAATTTCGGCTAATGGTGACGAAAATATCGGCAAACTAATTGCTGAAGCTATGGAAAAAGTAAGCAAAGAAGGTGTTATAACTGTTGAAGAGTCTAAAGGTACTGAAACTTATGTTGATGTAGTTGAAGGAATGCAGTTCGATCGTGGATATATCTCACCATACTTTGTTACAGACACTGAAAACATGGAAGTTCAGTATGACGAGCCACTTGTTTTGATTCACGACAAAAAAATATCAGCAATTAAAGATCTTCTTCCAATACTTGAAAAAGCGGTACAAACAGGGAAACCTTTATTAATTATTGCAGAAGATATCGACTCTGAAGCATTAACCACTTTGGTTGTAAACCGCTTGCGTGGTTCTCTAAAAATTGCAGCAGTAAAAGCTCCAGGATTTGGCGACCGTCGTAAAGAAATGCTAGAAGACATTGCAATTTTGACTGGTGGAACTGTAATTACTGACGAAAGAGGACTTACACTTGAAGCAGCAACTCTTGACATGCTTGGAAGCTCTGAAAAAATCACTATTGACAAAGATACTACTACTATCGTTAACGGAGCAGGAGACAAAGACGCTATTGCAAACAGAATTGGTCAAATTAGATCTCAAATAGACAAAACTACTTCGGATTATGATCGCGAGAAATTACAAGAACGTCTTGCCAAGTTAGCTGGTGGTGTTGCTGTACTTTATGTAGGTGCACCTTCTGAAGTAGAAATGAAAGAGAAAAAAGACCGTGTAGAAGATGCTCTATCTGCAACTCGTGCTGCTGTTGAAGAAGGCACAGTACCTGGAGGTGGTGTAGCTTATATCCGTGCTGCAGAAGCATTAGAAAATATTGAAGTTGAAAATGATGACGAACTTACAGGTGTAGAAATTGTAAAACGTGCAATTGAAGAACCACTTCGTCAGATTGTTCAAAACGCAGGAAAAGAAGGAGCAGTAGTAGTACAAAAAGTTCGTGAAGGTAAAAACGACTTTGGATACAATGCACGCAACGAGAAATATGAGAACTTATATGAAACTGGCGTAATTGATCCTACTAAAGTTGCTCGTGTTGCATTAGAAAACGCAGCATCTATTGCAGGTATGTTCCTAACTACCGAGTGTGTTATTACTGACATTAAGAAAGACGAGCCAATGCCACAAATGCCTATGGGCGGTGGAATGGGTGGAATGATGTAATATATACATTACGATATATCTCACAAAACGTGTAACTCTGATTATG
>CAYFTB010000057.1:0-14143 GCA_964345875.1 uncultured Proteiniphilum sp. | reverse complement strand
CTACACTAAACAATGCAAAACACATCCATAGAATCATAACCTCATTGACATATTATTATTTCTGATTTACTTCGCAATGAAAAGAGAAAATTACAGGACTTTGAAGCCACACACATCCAAATCGACGCCAAACACTGCCACGTGATTTGAAATCCATTGCGGAGCGGACAATTCTACTTTACTTCGTGGGAGAAATAGCGAAAGCTACACCGAAAAGGAAGTCTGCTCATAAGAAATATAGTGCGGATAACTGCATAAGGATTGAGTTCCTTTCAAGGTAAAAGTGGTCATCGTAATTTTGAAACAGGAAATAATAATTTTTAAATAGATAAGCTATGGAAATAGTAAACATTGATGCGAAAACATTCGAGGCGATGCTCTCGAAGTTTGAAGGCTTTGCCAAGCAGCTTTGCCGCCAACATGGCGACAAGGATATGAGTGAATGGTTGGATAATCAGGATGTATGCCAACTCCTGAACATATCGCCAAGAACCTTGCAAACACTTCGGGATAATGGAACGTTGGCATATAGCCAAATCAGCCACAAGACCTATTACAAGCCCGAAGACGTACAAAAGATTCTGCCATTGGTGGAGGAGAAACGGAAACAGGCGAAGTATAAAGGCAAGCAGCTATGAACGAAGAATATCAAATAACGATGTTGTTCTCATGGTTGGGTGGATGGGAAAGCGTAAACGGCAATCCTGACGTTTACATCTATCAGGATTATGATGGAAAGTATTACCTGCTTGCCTGTTACTACGACAAAGACTATAGACGCGCCAACTTTACCCGCTATGATATAGACTCGGACGAAGATGGCTTGTATATTGGTGTGGGAACGAATCGGTATCGCTTGTTGCCAGAGGATTCTCCTTACGGTTTGCGTATCGGAGAATGGGGCAGCTACATGAAGAATTAGAGAAAATAGATAAATACAAATTTTAAAAACAAGAATTTTATGAGTAACCAGCTACTGACACCGGAGAATAATGAAAGGATAAAGGGATTCTTTCTTTCATTGGATCATCTAACCTCCTCTTTTGGACGTTTGTTCTCCTCCAGAAAACCAACGCTAAGCGGAGAGAGCTACTATACAGACGAGGAACTGTCGAAGAAATTAAAGTTGAGTCGAAGAAGCCTTCAAGACTATCGCAATGAGGGGCGTATTCCTTACATCAAGTTAGGCGGAAAAATATTGTATCGTTCATCGGATATCGAAAAGCTGCTCGAAGATAGATACAAGGGAGCATTCAAATAGGCACAAAGATAACGCCCTTGAATATTTTTTCCTTTTTCGACTGATAAACACCTCTTAATGGAAGGAGAATAAATAAGACAAGGCTCTTTTGGTAAATACTCTTTTTCGTCCGGCGAAAAAGGAAGATTTGGCAAAAGAGCCGAAGGGTTTAGCCTTGTCGTTTTATTTCCTTCTTTTTTCTTTGTGTTCAGACGAAAGAGGATTATAATAAATGGCAGGCTTTAAATTATGGATAGCCTGCCGCCAGTTATATAAAATATGTGTCATTTCAAAAATTTACGGTTCTCAACTTCTTGCAATACCCGCATCTGCTGGATAGCTATCTGATTGAGTCTTAGTAAGCGGTCAGATTGCGACACTTGCTCATTTATCAAAACCGCATTTATGTTCTCCATATTCGACAGGCATATCAGTTCGTTAATAGTAGCGTAATCGCGTATATTACCCTTCAAATCAGGATTAGCATTGCGCCATTGCTTGGCTGTAATACCGAAAAGAGCCATATTAAGAACATCCGCTTCGCTGGCGTACACGATTGATATTTGTTGAGCGGTGAGTTCCTCCGGTATAAGATTATGCTTTACTGCATCTGTATGAATATGATAGTTGATTTTTGACAGTTCCCGTTTGGCAGACCAGCCAAGTTGTTGCTGTTCATGTTCTTTGAGGCGTTGGAACTCGGTAATCAGGTATAGCTTAAATTGCACACTGATGGCAGACCCAAATTCAAACGCAATATCTTTGTGAGCGAAAGTTCCGCCATATTTTCCTTTTTGAGCTACGATGCCTATTGCATTTGTTTTCTCAATCCACTCTGAAACGCTCATTACAAAACTGGGTAATCCGGCTTGTGATTTAAAGTGGTCAAATTCGACCACTTTAAAATTTGGATTATTTATAATCTCCCATGTACCGAGAAATTCAAGTGTATATCTGTTGCGTAGCCAGTTCTTAATAATATCGGCTGCCCGGCTTCCACTTTCTTTAGCGTTCGCCATGTCAGTCAAAGATATATAGTCGCCATTATTTACACGAACAATCGTGATGTCTGTTTCTTGTACTTTTATTTTAGCCATTATTATTTCTGTTTTCCGTTGTGTCAAATTATCCACAACTTGGTTCTACAAATTTAGTTTAAATTATTGATATCCATTATATGTAATGGAAGTATATACTTTGTTGTATCTTCATTTCTAGTAAGCTTTTCAATTATATGTTTCCGAAACACTTCCGCATTTCTTGATTGAATGCGAAATGAAAGAGCGATAATCATTTCCAGATTATACTGTTCTACGAAATTGTCATTCTTATAATGATAAGTCCGGCAAACGGTGGTTTCATCCAGCACTCCTGTTTTTAGGATGGCACGAACGTTCGCATTTATTTTACCAACAAAGCATTGGAACAAATCGGCAAGCTGGTGCTGCGTCATCCAGATTTCGGCTGAAGCAGGAACGGACACAACCCCGTTTTCTATGGTTATTACTTCTCTATTCATGGTTGTTCGGTTTAAATTTCTTTGTTTTGCATTGTTTTTCTTCGTTTTTGCTGCCTCTTTCAGCAGATAGTTTGTATTTTTTGCCAATGCGATCACTTATCTTTTTGACATCCTCATTCACCTTTTGCCGGGTCATCTTGGCATAAATCTGGGTGGTACGGATACATTTATGCCCCATCATCTGACTGAAGGTTTCCAATGGTACTCCACGGGACAGCGTAACAAGGGTTCCGAAATTATGGCGGCTTTGATGGTAGGTAATCCGCTTCTCTATGCCGCATAATTTAGCTACCTTATTCAGGTTGACTTGAACGCAGGAAGACGATGGCATCCTGAATATTTTATTCCCTGTACGCTGCGTTTTATATTTCTCCAATATTTGCAAGGGTATATCTAATAAAGGTATACTACACCGGATACCGGTTTTCTGCCGGTCGATGTCGATCCATAAACTTCCATTCCTGCCTTTATGTATATTTTCTTCCGACAAGTTACACATATCCGCGTATGACAAACCTGTAAATGTCGAAAAAATGAACATATCCCGTGTATGGTACAAGTGCTTGGATGTGACCTGAACGCTCATGAATTTTTCCAATTCCTCCAACGTCATGTGCCTGCGTTTACGGGGAGGCTGTTCGGGAATATAGGCTGCAAAAGGATTTTTGTGCAATATTCCCTGACTGATTGCCCTCCGGGTTATTTTTCGGAGAATAATGGTGTAACCGGATACCGTATAGGCGGTAAACCCCTGCTCAATACGCAAATAGGAGTCAAATTTTTCGATAAAGGATAATTCCAGTTGTCGTAACGGTATATCTTCCATACCATAATGGATTTGCAGGAAACGCTCTATCTGCCTACATACAGCTTTATAAGTTTTGAAAGTTCCTTTGGAGCGGGTTATACCTACTTGTTTAGCATACTCATCATTATGCTCACGAAAGAGTTCCAACAGGTTCTCTTTCTTCCTCCCGATACCACTTACCGCATTTTTAACAAGCTCTGCCGTAATATATCCCTGCTCGTCCAATATTTGTTTATAGTACCAGTTGATTTTATCTGTTAATTGCCTTATATGATAATTCGTCTCGGAAGTATGGCGGCTTTTACCTGTCATGCGGTAAGCTTTTGCATCCCACAGGGACGGGTCTATATCTATTCCTGCTGAAAATTGAGCGACTTCGGCATTGATAGATATTCTGCCCATAAGCGGACACATACCGTTTTTCTTTTGCTTCTGACGATTGATATAAAACAAGACGGCAAAGGTACTGTATGTGGTATTTGTATGGTTGATTTTATTCTTAACTGTATTTTTTGTATTCATTTTTATCCTCCTTTCTTTTTATTGGGTTGTATCTACATCACTCCCTGCCCAACGGAACCTGCCGGACAAGCGTTTATTCAGGTGGCGCATATCTTCACCGATTTTTTCATTACTCACCTGTGCATAAATGCGGGTGGCTCTCCAATCCCGATGCCCAAGCAATTCGGCTACTGTTTCCAATGGAACTCCCTGAGAGAGAGAGTCACTACACTGGCGTAGCAGTGGCGCGCCATGTGAAATGTAACTCGCTTATCTATCTTGCATTCCGCAGCTATGCGATTAAGGTAAATATTGGTTTTGCTGCAACTGATCATGGGGAATAGTTTGTCTTCGTTCGCTATTCCTTTATATTTCTCGATGAGTTGCAAGGGAATTTCTAATAACGGGATATGGCAGGGCGTTCCGGTCTTCTTCCTTTTGAGATGTATCCACCGGACACCATCTTCGGCAACAGAGAGGTTTTGTTTCGTCAGAGCTCGCATATCGCTGAAAGCGATGCCGGTAAAACTCGAAAACAGGAACATGTCACGGACAAAACCAAGGTAAGGTTTGGAGAGTTTCGCCTTCATCATCTTCTTCAACTCTGCGGATGTCAGTGACTTGGGGGCAATGGGGGATGTAATAAACTCATAATCTATAAACGGATCATTACGGATAAGTCCATTATTGATGGCTATCTTCACGATTCTGCGTAACTGCCCGATAATGCCCACAATCGTTTTGGATGCCATACGAAGCTCCACGCGCAAATAATAATCGTAATCGGCAACAAACGATGGGGTCAGTGCCTGAAAAGCCATATCACTTACATTGTACTTCTTCCTCAGGAAGCGTTTCAGGTGGTTAAGGGAAATGCCGTAACGTTTGTAGGTCTCCATACAACGGTTCACACCGACACTTTTCAGGAAATGCTCATTATGGGCTTCATAGTATTTGACAAGAGTGTCCTGTTCGGATGCAATGCCCTGAAACGCATTTTTTATATCTCCGGCTGAAACGTTTTCTTTTTTCGCCAACAAATCCCGGTAGGCGGAATGGATGGCAACACAGATTTTGTTTAGGGAGGCGTTGACGGAGAGGGCGGTTTTGCTTTTACCGGTAGCCCTGCCTGAGGTGGTATCCCAAAGGGATACGGGAACACTTACTTTGGCACTGAACTGCACCATTGATTTCTCAATACGGATGCGTCCCAAGATTGGAACGGTTCCGTCTTGTTTCTCCTCATTTCGTTTGAGATAGAAACTTACTTTTACTTCTGTCATAATTAACTCTTTTACAGGTTACAAAATTAACTGTTATAGAGCTAATCAACGATATGCAAGAAATTGTGAATCAGCGAATAAGAAACCGATTTCAGGCAAAAGAGAAGCATAACGCCAACACTACATTTAATATCTGCCAAAAGCTTTCTTCTTTCATGGGAAATCCGCTTTTTGAATAGTACCTGTCAATAAAGAAACTGGTAACGCATTCGTAACGGAAAGTCTTCCGAAATACACAATATCTTGCTTTTTTACTGCTTGCAGCAAAGAGTAAATCAAAGAAGTTATCACCAGCCAGTCAAACACTTACGCCGTTTTATCCGTTTTTTCTTTTTGGGTGCATAGTTTAGGCACATAACTTTTGAATAAAACATATTGAATTGATTCGGCTGGCACGTAACGGTAGAATAAAACATGTTGTGGAGGTTCGTCCGTGACGCAACGGCGGGTTTTTGAGGTTGTTTTCATAACCCTATTTACAAATTTTATATGCATTCCCAACAATATATGTTATCCATTGTGAAACACATGCATATCGTGAAATATTTTGGTAAGAAAATGATGCATCGAAGAGATAAAATAGCGAGTTTTTGTTCTGCCGTCACGTGACGGCAGAACAAAAACTTTCGTAGAGGTGTTTCCATGATGTGATTTTTGATTTAATATTTGCTATTTTTAACCAACTAGATGCTTTTTGAGAAGAAAATGAAGTGAGTTTATGTTAACCGAAGTATATATTCTTGCAAATTGGAGTGATATTTTCAAAAAATCATGCTATTAGTCCACTTCCCAAACTGATTTTATCCATCCATCACATCACGGCACCGTTAACATTTAAGTTTTAACATTTAAATTCAGGCTGTAATTAGCAAATTATCAACCTATTAAATTCTATATAAATATCCAGACTCATATTTGTTAAATATTTAACACCCCTCTTCATTCATAAAAGTTAATTTAGATTAATACGACTTTATTTGTAAATGAGGTATTAAAGCTGCAAACTTGTTAATGATTGTAAACAGAATATGGGTGTAGGACGAATATACAAATTAGACAAAACGGAAAAATAAGATTAAATCTATCGATTGGTGTGGGATATGCGGTAATAATCGAAGTAGGAAATTGGGATAAAATCAACTCCTATGGGATACCATTAACAGAGAACTACACTTACGATTATATTAAATCCAATAAAACAAGTCTGATAATCAACCCTAAGATAGAGCTTCCTCTTTCAAAGTATTTCGGACTTACAGTTTCACCGATGGCACAAATCAACAAAGGGAACAGCTACTTTGGGATAGGAATAGGCACTATGATTGGATTATTAAAATAGCCAACAACTACATTATTACCAGTGATCTTTTGCAAACTATTTAACCAACTATAATAGATTGCACTACAAATTCAAAATGATTTTCAATTTAATTATTGTATATTTGCAAAAGAAAAAAGAATAATATAACATCAAATAAAAATGGGAAAAGTATTAATTATCGGCGCTGGTGGCGTTGGAACCGTTGTAGTGAACAAAGTAGCAAAAAACAACGATGTTTTTACTGAAATTATGTTAGCTAGTCGCACTAAGAGCAAGTGTGATGTTATTGCAGAGGATGTGAAGCGTCGCACAGGCGTGGAAATTCAGACTGCACAAGTGGATGCCGATAGTGTGCCTGAATTGGTGGCACTATTTAATGAGTTCAAGCCAGAACTTGTAATTAATGTAGCATTGCCCTACCAAGATTTAACGATAATGGATGCTTGTCTTGAATGTGGTGTTAACTATTTGGACACAGCCAACTATGAGCCCAAAGATGAAGCAAAATTTGAATACAGCTGGCAATGGGCTTATCAAGATAAATTTAAAGAGGCTGGCTTAACAGCTATTCTTGGTTGTGGATTTGACCCTGGTGTTACAAGCATTTTTACTGCTCATGCAGCAAAACACCACTTTGACGAAATTCACTATTTAGATATTGTGGATTGCAACGCAGGTGATCATGGCAAAGCATTTGCAACAAACTTCAACCCAGAAATTAATATACGCGAGGTAACTCAAAAGGGTAAATATTGGGAAAATGGTGAATGGGTAGAAACCGAACCTCACGAAATACATAAACCACTTAACTATCCTAACATTGGACCAAAAGAATCATATTTGATTTATCACGAAGAGTTGGAATCATTGGTTAAAAACTACCCAACCATCAAGAGGGCTCGTTTCTGGATGACGTTTGGTCAAGAATATCTTACTCACTTGCGTGTAATTCAAAATATTGGCATGGCACGTATTGATGAGGTTGAATATAATGGTCAAAAGATTGTTCCTATTCAATTCCTAAAGGCATTACTTCCAGATCCAGGCGAACTTGGAGAAAACTATACTGGTGAAACATCAATTGGATGTCGCATCCGTGGTATAAAGGATGGTAAAGAGAGGACATATTACATATACAACAACTGTAGTCACCAAGCAGCTTTTGAAGAAACTGGAGCACAAGGTGTGAGCTACACCACTGGAGTGCCAGCTACCATTGGTGCCAGAATGTTTATGCAAGGATTATGGAAGAAACCAGGCGTATTTAATGTAGAGGAGTTTGATCCAGACCCATTCATGGAACAACTTAACAAACAGGGATTACCTTGGCACGAACTATTTGACATAGACTTAGAGTTTTAAGATAATCTATATTATATATAACCTTTACGGCATAACTACTGTAAAGGTTTTTTTATTTCAAAATCAATAAAAGTTGAATGCTATATGAGGAAAGTATTTTTATTATTATCATTTGCTCTTATATGGATGGGGATGAATGCAGAAGAGGCTCGACTTCTTCGTTTTCCCGCTACAAATGGAAATGAAGTTGTATTCTCTTACGCTGGAGATTTATACAAAGTATCTATTAATGGAGGCGAGGCAAAAAGACTTACGTCGCATGTGGGATATGAAATGTTTCCAAAATTCTCACCAAATGGCTCATCAATTGCATTCACAGGTCAATATGATGGCAACACTGAGGTTTATACTATACCATCATCAGGTGGCGAACCATTAAGGCTCACTTATACTGCCACAAATTCTCGCGACGATTTAGGCGACAGAATGGGCCCCAACAATATAGTTATGGGTTGGGCTCCTGATGGTAATGATATAATTTACAGAAACAGAATCGGAGATGGCTTCACAGGTAAACTATATCGTGTAGCAAATCATGGTGGCTTATCTGAGGTTATACCATTGCCAGAAGGTGGTTTTTGCAGCTATTCGCCAGATGGTAAAAAGCTGGCATACAACAGAGTAATGCGTGAATTCAGGACCTGGAAATATTATGAAGGCGGAATGGCTGATGACGTGTGGATATATGACGAAACAGCACAAACGGTAACAAATATAACTGGAAATAAAGCACAAGATATTATGCCAATGTGGATTGGTGATGATATTTTTTATATTTCGGACAGAGACAGAACCATGAATATGTTTGTTTATAACACAAAAACAAAAGAAACTTCTAAAGTTACCAACTTCACTGAGTATGATATAAAGTTCCCGAGTGCAAACGGCAATACTATTGTTTTCGAAAATGGTGGATATATATACAAGCTTGATGCAACAAGCCGTAAAGCTGAGAAAATAAATATTACTCTTACTTCTGACAATATTTATGCCAGAAGCGAAATTAAAGATGGAAGTAGATATATGAACAGTGCTAGCTTGTCACCCGACGGAGAGAGACTGGCAATAACAGCTCGTGGCGAAGTATTTAACATCCCAGCAGAGAAGGGAGTTACTAAGAATATTACCCTTACACCAGGTGCTCATGAGAGAAATGCTCAATGGTCGCCCGACGGTAAGCATATTGCATATATATCTGATGCTACAGGCGAAACTGAGATTTATATTCAGGATATTAACAAGATCGAAGCAATACAGTTGACTAAGAACAATAACACCTACATAAGAGATTTTGTATGGAGTCCTGATTCAAAGTTTATTGTTTACACTGATAGAAGTAATCGTTTAAATATGCTGAATGTAGCATCAAAAAATGCCACAACACTTTTGCAAGATCCTGTAGGTAAGCCATCTGGAGTAAATATCTCTCCTGACAGCAAATGGATTACATACACCCGAATGGAATCAAACGATTTCAATGTTGTATATGCTTTTAATATTGAAACTAAAAAAGAATATCCTATTACAGACAAGTGGTATGAGTCATACAACCCAGCCTTTAGCCAAGATGGTAAATACATAGTATTCTCATCATCAAGAGATTTTAATCCGATGTATGGTTCGAAAGAATGGAATCATGTCTATGGAAACTCTAATGGAGTTTACTTAAGCTTGTTAGCTAAAGATACTCCTTCACCTTTTCTTGAAAAAGATGCAAAAGTAAATGATGAGAAAAAGCCTGAAGCTAAAGACTCTGTTGTTACAGTAAAAATTGATACTGAAGGTATCAGCGACAGAGTGGTGAAACTTCCTATATCAGCTGGTTATTATCGCAACTTTTATATGGCTAATGATAAAGTATATTATAACAAAGGTGGCGCAGTAGCAATGTTTGATTTGAAGAAACAGAAAGAGGAAACTATTGCCGAAGATGCAAGCATGAACATTGAAACTGGATCCAAAAAAGCTCTTTTCTCAAAAGGCAGACAACTATATGTTGAAAATATACCAACTGGAAAGATAAACCTTAATGAAGCAGTAAATCTTTCACATATGAGTATTACAACCAATTATCCACAAGAATGGGCTCAAATATTTGATGAGGCATGGCGTGTGTATCGTGATGGATTTTATCTAGAAAATATGCACGGAGTGGACTGGAAAGCTATGAAAGAGAAATATGCAGTGATGCTTCCATACGTCAAGACACGTCTGGACCTTAACTATCTGATTGGCGAAATGATTGGTGAGCTTAATGTTGGCCATGCCTACGTTAATCCAGGTGAAACAACAAGACCTGAAAGAATGAATCTTGGTCTTTTGGGTGCTGAAATATCTAGAGATAAAAGTGGATTCTTCAAAATAGAGAAAGTTTTAGAGGGTGCATCATGGGATAAAAAGCTACGATCACCTTTGAGAGAACCAGGAATAGAGGTAAACGTAGGTGAGTATATAGTTGGTATTGATGGCATTGCAACAAACTCTGTTAATGACATGTATTCGTTATTAGTAGGAAAAGCAGAAGTCCCTACCGAGTTGATGGTTAATAATAAACCAAGCATTGATGGGGCCCGAAAAGTTATTATTAGTCCGATTATAGAGGAGTCTTCACTTTATCAATACGAGTGGGTACAAAACAATATTAAAAAGGTGGACGAAGCATCAGGTGGAAAGATTGGCTATATCTATATTCCTGACATGGGTGTTGATGGACTAAATGAATTTGCCCGCTACTTTTATCCTCAACTCGACAAAGAAGGATTAATTATTGACGATCGTGCAAATGGAGGTGGTAATGTTTCACCAATGATTCTTGAAAGATTAGCACGCGAACCTTATAGATTGACAATGCGACGCGGCTCTACAAGAATTAGCACAGTTCCTGATGCTGTACAAGTTGGTCCTAAGGTGTGCTTGATAAATAAATATTCAGCTTCGGACGGCGACCTGTTCCCATGGGGCTTTAAAGCTTTGGGCTTAGGCAAGTTGATTGGAACACGCACTTGGGGTGGAATTGTTGGAATCTCAGGATCACTTCCATTTATTGACGGGACTGATATTCGTGTCCCATTCTTTACAAGTTATGACGCTAAGACAGGTGAGTGGATTATTGAAAACTACGGTGTCGATCCTGATATAGAAATTGATAATGATCCAATTAAGGAATGGAACGGCGAGGATCAACAACTGAACCGTGCCATTGAAGAGGTGATGAAAGAACTAAAAGGCAGAGAAGCCCTGAAACCTGTTCCATCACCAAGGATATTGAATAAGTAATATACTTATAAACCCAAATAAATAAAAGCTCCACTCATTAACTTGTAAACAAGTTTTTTGAGCAGGGCTTTTATTCGTTCAACATATTTTATTGGACGAATAGTGAAAATGTATAATATAAATTTATATCGTTAATAATTATACCTACAACTCTTGTTATATAAGTAAATATTAGATATGTTTGCAAAAAATGTAATAAAATACTAATATCAATCATAATTTAATATTATAACACAAATAAAAAAGAGTTTATGAAATCTAAATTGAAAATGATACTGCTTGCTAGCAGTATCGCAGGAGTTGTGTCTTGCGACAAAACACAAAATATAATTGAAAACACAACAAGCAACAAACAAACTATTAGCTTTCACGCTTCTATAGGTGAAGATAAAAAAACACGAGTCACAGCTGACAGTTGGGACAATGGAGATTCAATAGGCATATATGCTATAAAGAGTGGTAGCAATATTAGTGAAGGATTGTTTGATAAAAAATCAAATGTTAAACACATAACTAGTGATATGAGTGGAAAATTTGCACCAGTAACAGAAAATGATGGAATTATCTTTGACAATACCGTACTTGATTTTATTGCTTATTATCCATATCAAGAAAATCAAACTGAAAATAAATATACCATTGATGTAGAGGATCAAAGCAATCATAGCAAAATTGACTTTCTTTATTCAAACAATGCTAAAGGTAAATCAATAGAAGACAAGACTGTTGCACTAGAATTTAATCATATGTTATCAAAGTTAGTGGTAAATTTTGAACCTGGTGATGGATTGGCTACTCTTGAAGGTTTGACTATGAAAATCAAAGGTCTTAAAACGAAGGGGTCTTTCAATCTCGATAATGGAGAAATGACCACAACTGATGAGAGCAATGATATTAATATCACATCAAAAGTAGGTTCCGAAGAAAAGAAAGTAACAGCAACTGCAATTCTTATTCCGACACAGAATCTAAAAGATGTAATTATAGAAATATCAATTAATGGAAATAACTTTGAGTGGACTCCTGGAGATTGCATATTAGAGTCGGGAAACAGCTATCGTTACAATTTAAAATTAACTGCTAGCAAAATAACGGAACTAGAAGCCGCAAAAATCAATGGATGGAATGAAAAAGAAGTAGTAGATGGCGGCGAAATAATAGTGAAGCCTGATCTAGAAGAGAAAGATGACCAAACCCCAGAAGAAGGGGGTGGTAACGGAGAAGGTGGTGGCAATGGAGAAGGCGAGATACCTGAAGCTACTGGAACTCTACTATTCCCTGGAGCTGATTTTGAAGATTGGGAAGTATTTAAGAGTTCGCTTTATAAAGATAAAACTCTTAATGGTGTTGTAAGGCAAGGGGTAAATGTAGGGCTTGGAGACACAAATGCTTTGAAAATTAATCAAACATATGCTCCAAGTAGTAGCAATTTATTTGTAGTTAAACTTGAACATGAAAAATTAATCAATTCTAAAAAAATCACCTTTTACCTAAAAGGAACATCAGACAAAGCGATACCTATTAAATTTGCCAACTTCAAAAACACTTTAGAAGAGAATAAAATATATTATAATCTAGACAATATCTCCTCAGACAATGCAACTATTTCAAAATCTGACACACAAATCTCATCTGGTCAGATTGACACAAATGATAAATGGGTCAAAATCACACTAGATATAGATAATGTAGATTTAAGTATGATAGACGGAATTGCAGTCATGCAGACAAATGGAGCAAAAATTAATCTCTTAATCGACAATATTACTATTGAATAATTCTACTATATAAATGTAAAAGAGAGTAACATATTAATTGATGTTACTCTCTTTTAATATTAAAAACTCAAGACTATTGATTATTCTGGCTGGTAAGTGCCAGCCTCAGCTCTAAAACTAATACCTAATCTATTCCATCCGTTGATAGCTATAATAGCCATAGTGAGTGTTACAAGTTCCTCTTCGGTAAAGTGATCGAGCATTTTTTCATACAACTTATCCGAAACTTCGCTTTGCGAAATAAGTGTTAGCTCTTCTGCCCATTCTAATGCTGCTCTCTCACGCTCACTATAAAATGGAGCTTCACGCCACGCTGAAAGTGCATATAAACGCTGTTCTGTTTCACCACCTCTACGTGCATCCTTTGAGTGCATATCTAGACAATATGCACAACGATTAATTTGAGAAACCCTCATCTTCACAAGTTCAAATAAATTTTTTCCCATATCCGAACCATGAATAAATTTTTCAAGCTCAAGCATACCTTTTAGTGATTTAGGTGATACTGTTGCATAATCTAAACGCTTATTACTCATATCTTGAATGCGTATTAAAATGTATTTGGTTGGTTTATTTTTTGAATTTATCCTGTAGCTCTTCGTACTCCTCTATGGCTCCCATTGCCACCATGGAGTGTGCAGTGGCACCACCAGCACGCATTTCAGCTGCGACCCAAATTGCTTCCATAATTTCCTCTTTAGAAGCACCTGCTTTGAGTGAACCAGAAATATGCCCACGAATACAATAAGGACATTGCGTAACGTGCGCAACTGCAACTGCTATCAATTGCTTTGTCTTTTCGTCTAAAGCTCCAGCCTTAAAAACAGTATCACTGAAATTTCTCCAAGCTTCAGCTTGCTTTGGTGCTAAATCATTCCTCCTCTTTTCTCTGTCATAAGTGTAAGGAGGGTATAAATTATTACTCATAATGTGAATATTTAAAATGTTATTAATAATGCTATAAGGGTTCTTTATATATAAGACCATAGTCAGAATCCTGATAACCAGAGATATTTAATAATATAACAATAGCATTTTATATTAGTTCAAAGTTA
>CAYFTB010000056.1:12346-14261 GCA_964345875.1 uncultured Proteiniphilum sp. | reverse complement strand
CGACCCCGAGATTACAAATCACGTGCTCTGGCCAACTGAGCTAAAGAGGCTTATATTTAATACAACCGTTTCGAACTATATTATTAGTAGGAAACGGTCGCAAAGGTAGGTATATTTTCAATACCAGCAAAATGTTTTATTAAAAAAATATCATCTTGCTACTTTTTTTTTTGTTTTTATTATTTGTTTCTCTACAGCTTCGATGCATAGGTCTATTGCTTCCTCGAATGTGTCAGCTGTTTTGGTAGCAAATGCCTCGCCGTTTCTTAAGTGTAGCTTTATCGATGCTTCTTTGTTTTTTGCTGATTCTGGTTTGACTACTTTCATGATTACTTCTGATTCAATTATATTGTCATTGAATCTCCCAAGCTTACTAATTTTTTTTTCTATGAAAACTTTTAGGTTTTCTGATGATTCGAAATTAATAGATCTAATTTTTACTTCCATATTGTTACCTCCTTTAGTTTTTGGCTCTTGGGTGAGCCTTGTTATAAACTTTCTTTAGTTCTTCAAATGAAACATGAGTATATATTTCTGTAGATGATAAGCTGGCGTGTCCTAATAGTTCTTTTACAGCTGTTATTTCTGCACCGTTGTTTAACATCTCTGTAGCAAATGAGTGTCTTAATGTGTGCGGACTCTTTTTTGATAGTGTAGGGATATGATCAAGATATCTATTTACTATGTTGTACATCATTATTCGATCTATTTGCTTTCCATTATTCTTAACAAGTAGATAGCCTGATTTGTTTTCTATATTCAAGTCCCTTTCTGTTATATATTTTATCATTTTGTCAAACGTATCATCAGACATTGGGATGATTCTTTCTTTGTTTCCTTTTCCTTTTATCAGAATCTCTTTTTTGCTATGATTTATGTCAGAGTCTTTTAGGTTTTGTATTTCAGAGCTTCTTGCTCCAGTGGTATAAAATAGTTCTAGAATAAATCTGTCTCTATGGCCTTCAAAGTCAGAACTGAAATTTAATTCATCATCAATAACTTTGATTATGTCTTTGTGTGTAGCAAATTCGGGCAGATTCTTTGGCGTTTTTATACTATGGATATTCTTTGCAGGGTTTTTTGTTATCTCTCCTTTTTTTAGCAAGTATTGAAAGAATGACTTGATTGTGCTGAGCTTCCTATTTATTGATCTAGGTTTGAGTTTGTTTGTGCTTAATTCGTATATCCAGTTTCGAATAATGTCGATGTCTATTTGATCTGGTTCGAAGTCACCAATCGTCTTGGATACATACTCATAAAATTGATTAAGGTCATTTAAATAAGAAATCTCCGTATGAGGAGAATAATTCTTCTCATTACGGAGATACTCTATAAATTTATCTTTCCACATATCGTAATTCGCAAGATTGAATTACGAAGATAGTGAAATTATTTTTGAAACAAAAAATTAATCTTCATTTTCTTGTAGCTTCTGAACGTAAACTGCGTGTTGTTTGTCTTTACGTTTTTGAATTGATGGTTTTACAAAAGCTTGACGCTTTCTAAGTTCTTTTACTATGCCAGTTCTTTCATATTTACGTTTGAATCTTCTTAGGGCTCTTTCTATATTTTCGCCGTCTTTTACTTGTACTACGATCATTGTTGTAAGTTTTTTATAAGTTTATTGAATATATTAAATCTTTTGGCCATAAATTTAATTATGGTTGTAAATGAAACTAATGACAGTATATTCAAATCAAATATATGTCATTTCGGAATTTAATTTAGTTGTCCTTTTCTTTTTTAGAAACGAATTATTCAATAACCTCCTCTCTATATTACTTTTTTTATTAAGGTCGCAAAGGTAATGCTTATTTTTAATTCTTGCAACAAGTATTTGCCTAAAATGTATTTACATTTTTCTTTAACGAATTATACACAACTCTTTTAGCACATTAAATGCAAGAATTTAGTT
>CAYFTB010000056.1:9415-12246 GCA_964345875.1 uncultured Proteiniphilum sp. | reverse complement strand
ATATTTATATATGTGTTGCAAATATGTAGTGCCTTATCGCAACGAGTCAAGAAGTTTTTCTAGTGTGTACTCATCCGGAACATATACATCTCTAGGTTTGCTTCCCTGTGCTGGACCAACAACTCCAGTTGACTCCAATTGATCCATTAGCCTTCCTGCTCTATTGTAACCAACTGAAAATTTTCGCTGAATTAATGATGTTGAACCTTGCTGATGAATTACAATCAATCGGGCAGCCTCCTCAAATAGCACATCGCGTTCGTTCGGGTCTATTCCTGTAGTTTTTTCGTCAGGTTCGTTAGTTAATACTTCTGGTAATGCAAAAGCTGATTCATATCCTCTCTGAGTACCAATATATTGGGTTATGTCTTCTACTTCTGGTGTGTCAACAAATGCACATTGTATTCTGACAAGATGACTACCCTGAGAAAAGAGCATATCACCACGTCCAATAAGTTGATTAGCACCACTGCTGTCAAGAATTGTTCGAGAGTCTATTTGTGAAGTTACCCTGAATGCCATTCTCGCAGGGAAGTTTGCCTTTATTGTTCCTGTGATTATATTTGTGGTTGGCCTTTGTGTTGCAATTACCATATGCATACCAACTGCACGTGCTTTCTGAGCTATTCGTGCTATTGGCATCTCTATTTCTTTGCCTGCAGTCATTATCAAATCACCAAATTCGTCTATCACAACTACAATATATGGCATATATCTATGCCCATTGTTTGGATTAAGACGGCGTTTTATAAATCTTTCGTTGTATTCTTTTATAGTTCTAACCTTAGCTCGCATCAGTAGTTCGTATCTGTCATCCATCTCTTTTGTAAGAGAATTCAATGTTTGGGTGACTTTGGTAACATCCGTGATGATAGCTTTGTCATGATCTGGCAGTTTGGCTAAATAATGCTTCTCTATTGTAGAGTATATATTGAATTCAACCATTTTGGGGTCAATCAATACCATCTTTAATTCAGAAGGATGCTTTTTATATAACAATGATGTAATAATTGCATTAAGCCCTACTGATTTACCTTGTCCCGTTGCACCTGCCACCAAGAGGTGGGGCATTTTAGCAAGGTCAAACATAAAAACCTCATTTGTAATAGTCTTACCCAAAGCAACAGGAAGGTCATAAGTGCATTCATTAAATCTTTTTGATGCAATTACAGATTGCATCGATACGATTTGCGGATCTTTGTTTGGAACTTCGATACCTATTGTGCCTTTGCCTGGCATTGGTGCAATTATTCTAATCCCAAGAGCAGATAAACTTAGAGCGATGTCATCTTCTAGGTTTCTTATTTTTGAGATTCTTACCCCCGCTTGTGGAATAATTTCATATAAAGTAATAGTAGGGCCTACTGTTGCTTTGATTGATATTATTTCTATTCCGTAGTTTCTGAGGGTGGTTATAATTTTATTTTTGTTTTCATTCTGTTCTTGCATATCTATAGCCTTGTTGCCAGTGCTATAAACCTTTAACAGGTCCATTGTTGGGAATGCATATGATGACAGATCCTTTTTGGGATCGTAGTCTTCCATTTCTTCTATTCTTGATATGTTATCATTTGCATCAGATGTTGTTGGAACTGTGATTAACCCCTTTTGCATGTTAGTATCTGCTTGCTCCTCATTTTGTGGGACAATAACTTCAAATGTGTCATCTATATGGTTATTGTCTTCGCTAATAGTTGGGATGGGTGATGCGGTAGATGTAATATTTTCGAGATTATTAAAATTCTCATTATCGTAATTTTCCTCTTCATTAGGATGAATACTCTCGATATTTGATTCATTCTTCTTGTTATTGATAAAAGGTATGAATCGTTTAAGTTTAGTGAATAGACCAGTTTTTGGAGTGCTTTCAATCTCATTGAAATCTTCTTCTTGCTGTTCTATTTCAAATTCTATAGCTGACTCTTCCGCTTTGTCACTCTTGTTGTTTGAACTTCCAAATGAGGGCTTGTTGTCAATTATTGTTTTCTGAATTTTATGCATTGAACTCTTTTTCAGTATAACAAATGTTGTAACTATCAGCAAGATGATTAATAAAATCAAACCAGGTGTTCCGATACTTGTGCTTAACAATTGCACTATTTGCGAACCATGAGCCCCTCCCCATGTGATGTGAGACATGGAGAATAGATTGCCAAAGATAAAAGATTCGGTTATAGATCCAGCTATCAGCCCGTAGGCTGTAAGGAAGAATAACTTTGACGTTTTGATTTTAGATACTTTTATTATTTTTAAACCCGACAATATTACAAATACGGGTATAAGTAGTGATACTATGCCAAACCAATTGTTAATAATTTTATTTGAGATATAGGCACCTGCTGCCCCCATCCAATTTGTAATCTCTACTTTAGAGGTTTCATCCGAATTTATTGCTAAATACTCTTTATATGGTATGCTCTTTACTATTGCATTGTCTGATGCGCCAGTAAAAAGAAATGATATAATCGTTAGGATTGTATATAATCCTGCAAAAATTATGAGTAGTCCAATAATAAATTGTACTCGTTCATTTTTGAAAAAGAGCTTTACAGCATTAAAGAAAGCTCTCAAGTTGTTGCTGCTAGACTTTTTTGTTTTTCGTTTTATATTTCTTCTTCTGCTTTTAGCCATGATGATTATATGTTGGCAAAGTGTGTGCTGCTAACTTTACTACTTAACTTTTTATTAATTGTTTCTATCAGACTGCTTATAAATCACAAATTACTAGATGATTATTAGCCGCTTTGTATCATTATTCACAAAAGTAATAAAAAATGATATAGTACACACTCACAAAACTGATGAAATTATTATGCCATAGTTTTATATAT
>CAYFTB010000056.1:0-9315 GCA_964345875.1 uncultured Proteiniphilum sp. | reverse complement strand
TAGATTTCTATCGTTCGTGCCTTATACAATGCAAATCTACATGTGGATTCTTATTGTTCGTGGCAAATACAATCGAAAATGACATGTGGATTTGCATTGTTCGAGCCTTATATAATCCAAATTCACCATCATATTTGATACTCTATCAATGAATTATATTTATAATGGAATGTGTAGTCTGTATATTTTGACGAAGAAGTAGTGTAGAATGATTTCTGCGGATATATTCCAGATGGAATTATTCTATCGTTTGGCTTGGTTCGAATATAAAACTATTATTTATGTGCAAGTGGGAGAAAAGCTGTCTTGTTTTTTATGCAGCTAGTAATAAGTATCTCAATTTTTTTACTTAAGTTTGAAAGAAAAATAGAACCTAATGAATAATGTGTTAGACAGCGAGAATAAAAATAGAATCAAAAGGCTGAAACAATCAATAACAAAGTCAGGAGCTGATGCCTGCATTATAACTTCGTCAGTAAATATATATTATCTTTTTGGACGTATATTTGATGGATACTTATACGTATATCCTGAAGGGGATCCGATAGCATTTGTAAGACGTCCCATCGGAATTGTTGGAGACAACGTGATATACATACACAAGCCAGAACTTATATTGGGAATATTGAGAGAACAGAATATTGATTCTCCCAAAAGGATAATGATTGAAAGTGATTCGCTTTCATTATCGTCAGCAAATCGTTTGATAGCAGCAGTAGGCAATCCCGAAACCATAAATGTATCCGCCGAGATGAGAAGGCTGAGAAGTGTGAAATCAGACTATGAGCTTGATGTGATGAGGGAGTGTGCAAAAATTCACGCATCCGTTTACGAACAAATACCCAATATATATCGAGTGGGGATGACTGATATAGAATTTCAGATAGAACTTGAGTATTTGATGCGAAAAAACGGGTCGATGGGTATATTTAAAACCTTTGGTGCGAATATGGATATTTTTATGGGGAGTATTCTTGCAGGCGAAAACGCTCATGCTGCATCCCCGTTCGACTTTGCTTTAGGGGGCGAGGGATTATCACCATTATTGCCATTGGGTGCAAATGGTACAAAACTGAAATCTGGAACTACTCTTATGGTAGATATGGCGGGTAATTACAAACCTCTCATGGATGATATGACCCGCTCCTTTGCAATTGGATATGCTCCAGATCTTGCATATAAGGCTCATGATGTGTCTATCGATATTCATAATAAAATAATATCAATAGCTAAAGCTGGAACATCTTGTGCTGATTTGTATCATTTAGCAGAACGAATAGCTTGTGATAATGGTTTAGAGCAATATTTTATGGGTTCAACTCAGCAGGCAAAATTTATTGGCCATGGGGTAGGGCTTGAGATTAACGAGCCTCCAGTGCTAGCACCCAGGTCTAAAGAAGTTTTAGAATCAGGCATGACAATAGCTATTGAGCCAAAATTTGTGTTGCCTAATATTGGAGCTGTAGGTGTTGAAAACACTTATATAGTTCATGATAATAAAATTGAAAAAATCACCATTTGTGATGAATCACTGATTATATTGTAAGAGATGAATTTGATAAAATGACCAAGATGACAAAAAGATTTATATACGTAACATTATTTTTATTTTCTTCTGTGGCTATAATATTGCTGATACTTTCATTCAATAACACAGAGCGTGTAGAGAATCAGCGACCTCAAGTGCTGTCTATGACTGCTTCAGCCGATGTGCCAGATGAAATTACATTTGCTGGTGAAAAAATAGTTTTTGACAGATATGACCTTCGCGAAAGGATGGATCGTGAATTAAATAGTTTCACCTATTTTCACTCCACCACTATGTTGTTGATTAAGAGAGCAAACAGACTATTCCCAATTATTGAGCCAATATTAAAAGAGCAGGGCCTTCATGATGATTTAAAATATTTGGCAGTAATTGAGAGCAATCTTGATGTGCGTGCTGTGTCTCCAGCCAGAGCTGCCGGATTGTGGCAGTTTATGCCCAGCACTGCTCCAGGCTACGGACTCGAAGTATCTACAGAAGTTGATGAAAGATATCACGTTGAGAAAGCAACTGTTGCTGCATCCAAATATCTTAAAGATGCCTATCGTAAATATAATTCATGGAGTTCTGCAGCAATGTCTTACAATGGAGGGCAGGGTAGAATCACTACCGAGTTGGAAAATCAAAAGGCAGATGATGGGCTTGATTTGTGGCTTGTTGAAGAAACCACTCGCTACTACTACAGAATGCTAGCCATTAAACTTGTTTTTGAGAATCCCTCTCAATATGGTTTTATTTTACGAAGCGACCAGTTGTATAAACCTATGGACTTTAAACGAGTTGAAGTTAGTTCTTCTATTTCTAGTTTGGTTGACTTTGCCAAACAGCACGAAATTACTTATGCTCAACTAAAGGATTTCAACTCGTGGTTGAGAAGCACAAAGCTTACAGTGAAACCAGGGAAATCTTATACAATACTTATCCCCACAAAAGAGAGTTTGTATTATAAAAAAGGAGATGTACCCAAGGTTCATAATCCGAAGTGGGTAGTCAGCTAGAATTTAGATTAATATATAAACAGGCACATGATTTTCGAACAATATTGTGCCTTTTTCGTTTTTACAAACACTATGATATCAGATAAAGAAACGATTGATGTACAAGGAGCTCGAGTACATAATCTAAAAAATATAGATGTAATTATTCCACGTGACTCACTCACTGTAATAACGGGATTGAGCGGTAGTGGTAAATCTTCATTGGCTTTTGATACAATATTTGCCGAAGGACAAAGACGTTATATCGAAACATTTTCAGCTTATGCCCGTGGATTTTTGGGTAAGATGGAGCGTCCAGATGTAGATAAAATATCTGGACTAAGCCCTGTTATTTCAATTGAACAAAAGACCACAAATAAAAATCCTCGTTCAACAGTAGGAACCACAACCGAGATATATGACTTTATGCGTCTTTTGTTTGCCCGTGCTGGTATAGCATACTCATATAACACGGGAGAGCAAATGGTGAAATATACCGAAGAGCAGATTCTTGAACTTATACTTACCCGATATATTGGCAAGAAGATTTATATGCTCTCACCCGTGGTGAGAAATAGAAAAGGGCATTACAAGGAGCTTTTTGAACAAATTCGCAAAAAAGGATTCCTCAGTGTTCGTGTTGATGGAGAGATAAGAGAGATTGAATCGGGTATGAAACTAGATAGATATAAAAATCATAGTGTAGAGATTCTTATCGATAAGCTAATCGTGTCTAACAAGTTTGAAGATAAACTTAAGCAGAGTGTGCGAACAGCCATGAAGTATGGAGAGGGATTGATTATGATACAGGAACTGGACAGTGGTGATGCAAGGTATTATAGTCGATCACTTATGTGCCCCACCACCGGTTTATCTTATAATGAGCCGGCACCTCACAATTTTTCATTCAACTCACCATTGGGTGCATGTCCTAGATGCAAAGGTCTTGGTTATGTAGATGAGGTTGATATTGACAAGATTATTCCAGACAAATCATTAAGTATATCTAAAGGTGGTATCTTGCCTTTAGGCAAAGAAAAGAGTAATCTGTTTTTCTGGCAAATTGCTGCAATATGTGAAAAACACGATGTTACACTTAAAACTCCTATTGAGGATATACCTCAAGATGCACTGGATGAAATCATATATGGAACGGATGAACGATTGAAAATTAAAAACGAATCGCTTGGCAATTCTAACTATATGGTGACATACGAAGGCATTGCCAAGTATATAGATATGCAACAAGATGAAGATGCAACGGCTACTGCTCAAAAATGGGCAGGTCAATTTATTTCCACTTCTTCATGTCCTGAGTGTCACGGGCAGAGACTAAATAAAGAGGCTTTGCATTTTAGATTTAATAATAAGAATATTTCTGAGCTGGCTGATATGGATATTCATAATCTATATGAGTGGTTTCAGGATGCAGAGAATCATGTTACTGAGCGACAGCGTATAATAGCCGAAGAGATAAAGAAGGAGATTCTAGACAGACTAGGCTTTTTAGTTAATGTGGGCTTGGGATATTTGTCCCTTTCACGTGCTTCTGCATCATTATCAGGTGGTGAAAGCCAGCGTATTAGACTTGCGACGCAAATAGGCTCACAGCTGGTTAATGTGCTTTATATTCTTGATGAACCCAGCATCGGATTGCATCAGAGAGATAACATGAAGTTAATAGATTCTCTGAAAAAACTTCGAGACTCGGGTAATTCCGTAGTTGTGGTGGAGCATGACAAGGATATGATGCTTGCATCTGATTATGTAATTGATATGGGACCATTTGCAGGGCGTAAAGGTGGTGAAGTTGTTTTCTCTGGGACTCCAGAAGAGATGCTTAATGAAAATACACTTACTTCTAACTATCTGAATGGGAAAATTGAAATAGAAATTCCTGAAGTAAGACGTAAGGGCAATGGTAAATGGCTTGTAATTGAGGGTGCTTCAGGTAATAATCTTAAGAATGTTACTGCAAAGTTCCCTTTGGGTACTTTTATTTGTGTCACTGGTGTGTCAGGAAGTGGAAAATCCACATTGATAAATGAGACTCTCCAGCCGATTCTAAGCCAAAAGTTCTATCGGTCACTAAAGGATCCTATGCCTTATAAGTCAGTGAAAGGTGTTGAACATGTTGATAAAATAGTGTGTGTAGATCAATCTCCTATTGGGCGAACACCTCGTTCTAATCCTGCAACATATACAGGAGTTTTTGCTGATATTCGAAATCTGTTTGCAGGGATGCCCGAAGCTAAAATTAGAGGATATAAACCTGGACGATTTTCATTTAATGTCAAAGGAGGTCGTTGTGAAACCTGCAAGGGTAACGGTAGTAAAACTCTAGAGATGAATTTTCTTCCTGACGTGATGGTGCCTTGTGAAGAGTGTCATGGCAAAAGATATAATAGGGAGACACAAGAGGTGAGGTTTAAGGGAAAGTCCATTTCAGATGTTCTGGATATGCCAATTAATGTGGCCGTAGATTTTTTCGAGAATGTGCCAAATATTCTTCACAAAATACAAGTTCTTCAAGAGGTTGGACTAGGCTATATCAAACTTGGTCAATCTTCTACGACATTATCAGGTGGTGAAAGTCAGAGGGTAAAACTGGCAGCTGAGCTAGCACGTACTGATACAGGTAATACTATTTATGTTCTTGATGAACCAACAACAGGTTTGCATTTTGAAGATATTCGTGTGCTGCTAGGGGTATTAAATAAGTTAGTTGAAAAAGGCAACACTATTATTGTTATCGAGCATAACTTAGATGTGATTAAGAGTGCTGACTATATTATAGACTTAGGTCCTGAGGGTGGGGCTAATGGTGGACGCATTTTGGTGACGGGAACACCAGAGAAAATATTGTCAAATAAAGAGAGCTATACAGTTAAATATCTCAGAGAAGAATTAGAACACAAATTTGCAAAGGTTAAAAAATAAAGCTCTTTGAACCTTTTATTTCATCTCTTGTTTATGATAGTGAGAATGACAATGATATATGTAATAAATAGACATTTAGATTGTTGTAAAAAGTAACTATAAATATTAAATAAAGTATATGGCTAAAATAACATTTCGCGGCAATCCTGTTAGTACAGTAGGTGAATTACCAAAAGTAGGTGTAGGGGCTCCAGATTTCAAATTGGTGAAAGGTGATCTTTCAGAACTGTCGTTGTCAGAACTAAAAGGCAAGAATGTAATTCTAAATATATTCCCAAGCATAGACACTGGTGTTTGTGCAGCATCTGTTAGAAAATTTAATAAAGAGGCTAGTTCTCTAAATAATACAACAGTCCTTTGTATTTCGGCTGACCTTCCCTTTGCATCAGGGCGTTTTTGTGGGGCCGAAGGATTAGAGGATGTGATAACTCTTTCCGTATTCCGTGATAATAATGCATTTGCCAATGCCTACGGAGTTCTGATGACTGATGGTCCGTTGCATGGATTATTAGCTCGTTCAGTAGTGGTGGTAAATCCTGAAGGGAAAGTAGTTTATAACGAGCTGGTTCCTGAGATTGCACAAGAACCGGATTATAATTCTGCAATCAACTCGATAGTGTAGTTTGTTTCATGAAGATTGTGTTAACAAGGAAAGTCTGCGAAGTGATTTCGCGGGCTTTTCGCATTTTATAGGGGTCTATTTCACTTCAACCTAAGGTCTTTTGATTTTATATTTGTTGCCACAATTGAAGCCAATATTAATATCACACCAATCCATTTTATATAATCTACAGACTCTCCTAAGATAAGAGCTGCTGACAATGTAGCTGTGGGAAGTTCGGCAGCGCTAATAATTGCACTTATTGATACTCCAACGCGAGGTATACCGTATGAGAAGAAGAATGGAGGAATTACAGTTCCTAGCAACGCAAGAGCGATTCCCCAAGCATAAAGTCCACTCAGGAATACGCCATTAAAGAAAAACATGGGTGGGAATATTATCCATGTTGCTGCACAAGAGCCTGTGATCATTAATGCACTTTTCTTCAATACTGGTAGGTCATTGCCAACTCGTCCGCTTGTAATAAGGAATATGGCATAACTTGTAGCTGCTAGTAGTCCATATATAATGCCTTTGATATTGATGACGACCTCTTCGCTAAATATGCCTCCTGCCAAAAAAGTTCCCGCAAATACTACTCCCAAAAGAATGAGCTGTTTTTTTGTTGGGCGTTTTTTAAATACTATTGCCTCAATGAGCACACTAATCCACAAATATTGCATAAGTAAAATAATAGCAATTGATGCAGGCATAAGTTTAACACTTTGATAATAGAAGATTCCTACTAGTCCAGTAAAAATTCCAGCTACGCTTACTTTCCACCATTTAGTTTTTAGAATGTTGTTTTTAGAAGTACTGTTTTCTGCTTTTTGCTTGTTTCCCTTTTTAACTGATATTGAAATCCAATAAGCAATCCAAAGAATAGCCATTCCGGTAAAAGCTTGGGAGCCTGTTATTTCTCCAAGGCTATAACCTGCATCATATGCAAACTTGACGATTGTAGATAGAAATCCAAAGCTAATAGCACCCAGAAGCACTAATACTCCGCCTTTAATCCGTTCATTCATTGTTGTATGGTTTTTTCATATAAAGCATAAAAAAGGAATATCCCCATTGAAGTGAATATTCCCTTTTATGGGTTGTAAAGATAGTTATATATTCTCGGAAATACTAAATATACGCATTTTAATAATTTAGATGGCGTTTTAGGCATTAATCTTGTTCTAAAACTATTCCTCCAATTATTAAAATGAGGTGCTTTTTGTTGTTGTACTATTGAAATGCGTTTATGCTTATGCTATTTGTTCCAAATTTCCCAAGCGGCTAATGCTTGTAGCTCTAGCATTTCAGCACCATTTTTTGTCGTGGCTCCATTTAGCTTTCCTTTTTTTAGAAACATGGTTTCCTCAGGATTGTAAACCAAGTCGTAAAGAAGATGATCATTGTTAATATATTCATAAGGAATATCAGGGTATTCTTCTATATTTGGAAAAGTGCCAAGTGGAGAGCAGTTGATAATAACTTTGTAACTTTGCATTATCGACTTGTTGATTTTATCATAAGTTATTCTGTTGTTTCCACTTGTTCGTGATATGTATTTCCATTCAATACCCATTTGCTCAAGGGCATACACTATAGCTTTGGATGCCCCGCCAGTTCCTAATACAATCGCTTTGTTGTGGATAACTTTGTTGATAAGTGGTTCAATAGATTTCTTAAAGCCGATATAGTCTGTGTTGTATCCTATAAGTGAATATTGGTTTGTATCGTTATTTTGTCTTACAACTTTGATGGTATTTACTGCACCAATAGCTTTAGCTTCATCCGAAAGAAAATCTAATGCAGACAAAATATTCTCTTTGTGAGGTATTGTGACATTTATTCCTTTTAAGTTCGGGTTTTGTTCTACAATGTCTTTGATCATTGTCGCATCTTCAACCTCAAAGTTGTCATATTTTGCATCAATATTCTCTTTCTCAAACTTGTCATTAAAGAATCTTGCAGAAAAGGAATGTCCCAATGGAAAACCTATTAATACATACTTGTCCATAATGATTATTCAGCAGGTTTTTCACCAATATATATTGTGGTTATTCCAAGAGTAAGATGCCTTAATCTAATATTGGTAAAGCCATTCTTTTTTAAGATAAGCATCATATCTCTTCCTTGTGGGAAGGCTGAAATTGATTCTGGAAGATACTCATATGCTCTTTTTTCAGTTGACAAGGCATTAGCTATAAGTGGCATTGCATACTTAGTGTATGTGGCATGAAGCTCCTTCATAGGCGTTTTAGCTGGTGTTGTTAATTCTACAAACATAAACACACCTCCAGGTTTTAATACCCTCAATACTTCTTTAAAGCTTTTGTTAATATCTTCGAAGTTTCTTACCCCAAATGCAACTGTTGCTGCATCGAAAGTGTTGTCGTCGAAAGACAGATTAGAGCAGTCCTGAAAATCAAAAGTAATTTTGTCATATAGGTTCTTTTGATTAATTTTCTCTATTCCAATTTCCATCATGCCAACAGAGATGTCTGTTGCCGTGATATGATCTGGTTTTAATACCTTTTCGGCCAAAATTGCAAAATCCCCAGTACCTGTAGCAATGTCCAAAATTTGTTTAGGTTTGTATTTTCGGATGCCTTTCAGAGCCTCTTTTCTCCAATAATTGTCTATTCCTAATGAAAGGACGCCATTTAATAAATCATATTTAGGAGCTATTTCATCAAACATCTCGGTTACTTGCTCCCTTTTTGATTGATCATCATTGTATGGCTTGACTTTCTCTACTTCGTAATTCATTTTTCTATATTGATATTAAAAAAATAACCTTGCACATATGTTATAATGTGCAAGGTCGTGAAATTTTATTGCACATTATAATTATGCATTTAAATATTCCGTTACATTCCTTTCAATTCTAGACTCTAGGTCGGCTACATTTGCTTTTACAAACTTTTCACCCACAATCTTCTCATACAGTTCAATATATCTTTCAGATACTGAGTTGCAATATTCCTCTGTGATTTCTGGGACTTGCTGTCCTGTCTGACCTTGAAATCCGTTTTCGATGAGCCACGCACGTACAAACTCTTTTGAAAGTTGTTTTTGTGGTTCGCCGTTTTCAAATCTTTCCTGATAACCTTCGCTATAAAAATATCTTGATGAGTCAGGAGTATGAATTTCGTCAATCAGATATATTTTTCCATCTTTCTTGCCAAATTCATATTTTGTATCTACTAAGATTAATCCTTTTTCGGCGGCAATCTTTGTGCCTCGTTGAAATAGTT
>CAYFTB010000055.1:0-14564 GCA_964345875.1 uncultured Proteiniphilum sp. | reverse complement strand
CCCGATCCTGTTTTTGGTGATAAAAGGGTGACTAAATTTGTTAACCACCTTATGTATGACGGAAAGAAAAGTATTTCTTATGATATTTTCTATTCCGCATTAGATATAGTCAAAGAGAAATTGGCTAATGAAGAGAAATCAGCTCTTGAGATATGGAAAGCTGCTCTTGATAATGTAACTCCACAGGTTGAAGTGAAGTCACGTCGTGTTGGCGGAGCTACATTTCAGGTACCTACCGAAATTCGTCCCGAAAGAAAAGAATCAATTTCAATGAAGAATCTTATACTTTATGCTCGCAAAAGAGGAGGTAAAAGTATGTCAGATAAATTGGCTGCTGAAATCGTTGATGCTTTCAATAGCCAGGGAGGTTCTTTTAAACGTAAAGAAGATATGCACAGAATGGCTGATGCTAACAGAGCATTTGCACATTTTAGATTTTAATATAGATAGGGAGTAAAAATAGAATGGCAAAAACAAATAAAGACGCTTTAAAATATACACGTAACATTGGTATCATGGCGCATATTGATGCTGGTAAGACTACCACATCTGAGCGTATCCTGTTTTACACAGGTTTGACTCACAAAATTGGTGAGACTCATGATGGAACAGCCACTATGGACTGGATGGAACAAGAGCAAGAAAGAGGTATTACTATTTCTTCTGCTGCTACAACCGCCAATTGGAAATATAACGACAATATATATAAGCTAAACTTAATTGACACCCCGGGACACGTTGACTTTACTGTAGAGGTAGAGCGTTCATTGCGTATTTTGGATGGTGCAGTTGCTACATTTTGTGCTGTAGGTGGTGTAGAACCACAATCAGAAACAGTGTGGCGTCAAGCTGACAAATATAAAGTGCCAAGACTTGGATATGTAAATAAAATGGACCGTTCAGGTGCTAACTTTTTCCAAGTTGTAACACAAATTAAAGAGGTTTTGGGTGCCAATGCAGTTCCTATTCAGATTCCTATTGGAGCTGAAGAGAATTTTAGAGGTATCGTTGACCTTGTGATTATGAAAGCCTATTATTGGCATGATGAGACAATGGGTGCTGACTATCACATTGAGGATATTCCAGCAGAATTTGTTGATGAAGCTAATGAGTGGCGCGAGAAAATGATTGAATCTCTTGCTGAGGTTGATGATAATTTGATGGAGAAATTCTTTGAAGATCCATCTACAATCACCGAAGATGAAATTCGTGCAGCAATTCGTAAAGGAACTCTTGCGATGGCAATCAATCCTATCACTTGTGGTTCTTCATTCAAAAACAAAGGCGTTCAGCCATTGTTGAATGACATTTGTTCATATCTTCCAAGCCCGCTAGATGCTGAGGCTGTGGTTGGAGCACTTCCAGGTGAACCAGAAGTAGAGGTTGTTCGTCATCCTGATCCTGAAGAGCCAATGAGTGCTCTTGCATTTAAGATTGCTACAGACCCTTATGTAGGACGTTTGTGCTTCTTCCGTGTATATTCAGGAGAAATTAATGCAGGATCATTTGTTTTCAACGCTCGTTCGGGTAAGAGAGAAAGAATTTCTCGTCTTTTCCAGATGCACTCTAATAAGCAAAACCCAATGGAAACAATCGGTTGCGGTGATATTGGTGCAGGTGTTGGTTTCAAAGATATTCGTACAGGTGATACACTTTGCGACGAGAAAAATCCAATTATTCTTGAGTCTATGGACTTCCCAGATCCAGTTATTGGTATAGCAGTGGAGCCAAAAACTCAAAAAGACTTGGATAAGCTTTCAAGTGGTTTGGCTAAGCTTGCTGAAGAAGATCCAACATTTACAGTAAAAACAGACGAAGAAACAGGTCAAACTGTAATTTCTGGTATGGGTGAACTTCACCTTGAGATTATTATTGACCGTTTGAGACGTGAGTTTAAAGTGGAATGTAATCAAGGTCGTCCACAGGTTTCTTACAAAGAGGCTATCACTAAGTCAGTAGAGCTTAGAGAGGTTTATAAGAGACAAACTGGTGGTCGTGGTAAATTTGCTGATATTATCGTTCGTGTTGAGCCAGCTGATGAAGGCTTTGCAGGAGGATTGCAGTTTGTGGATGAAGTGAAAGGCGGAAACATTCCAAGAGAATACATTCCTTCAGTTCAAAAAGGTTTTGAGCGTGCAATGCGTAATGGTGTTCTTGCTGGATATGGATTAGACTCGCTTAAAGTTACACTTCTTGACGGATCATTCCACCCAGTTGACTCTGATCAGCTTTCTTTTGAAATTTGTGCTACACATGCTTTCAAGAGTGCTAGTGAGAAAGCATCTCCTGTGTTGAAAGAGCCTATCATGAAGGTAGAAGTAGTAACTCCTGAAGAAAGTATGGGTGATGTAATTTCTGACTTAAACAAGCGTCGTGGCATTATGGAAGGAATGGAATCAAACCATTCTGGTGCACGTATTGTGAAAGCATTTGTTCCAATGTCTGAAATGTTCGGATATGTTACTTCACTTCGTACAATCACATCAGGTAGAGCTACATCAACAATGACATTTGATCATTATGAGGATGTGTCTGCATCTATCGCAAGAGATGTTTTGACCGAAGTAAAAGGTAGAGTAGATTTGATAAAATAATACACATAATAATAATATGAACCAAAAAATCAGAATCAAACTGAAGTCTTACGATTATAGCTTAGTTGATAAATCAGCTGAGAAGATTGTAAAAACTGTAAAAGCTACAGGTGCAGTTGTAAGTGGTCCAATTCCATTACCAACTCATAAGCGTATTTTTACTGTAAACCGTTCAACATTTGTGAACAAGAAGTCTCGTGAGCAATTTGAATTATCATCATTCAAACGATTGATTGATATTTATAGCTCAACAGCAAAAACAGTAGATGCACTGATGAAACTTGAGTTGCCAAGTGGTGTTGAAGTAGAAATTAAAGTGTAATAGAAGCTTCTTGGTTTATATCAAGACTATCATATCACTATTGCTTAAAATAAAATATTAAAATAATCATTAACCTAGTAATATCCTTCGCTTTATTGCGAAGGATATAATTAGGTATTAAACAAAAAGAAATGCCAGGATTAATTGGAAAAAAAATCGGAATGACATCCGTTTTCAGTGCCGAGGGAAAAAATATTCCATGCACTGTTATCGAAGTAGGTCCTTGCGTGGTTACACAGATTAAAACTGTCGATGTCGATGGTTATGACGCTGTTCAAGTTGGTTTTGCCGATAAAAAAGACAAACACACAACTAAAGCAGAAAAAGGTCATTTTGAAAAATCAGGTGTTAGCCCGAAGAGACACTTGGCCGAGTTCTCAGGTTATGAAAATGAGTACGAATTAGGATCTGAAATAACAGTGGATCTTTTCACTGATGCAGGTTGGGTCGATGTATCTGGAGTCTCTAAAGGAAAAGGATTCCAAGGTGTAGTTAAGCGTCATGGTTTTGCAGGAGCTTCAAAAACTCACGGTCAACAGCACGTTTTACGTTCTTCTGGATCTGTTGGTGCAGCATCGTATCCCGCAAAGGTATTTAAGGGAACTCGCATGGGTGGACAAATGGGAAACAAGAAAGTTACCGTTCAAAACCTAGAGGTTGTTAAAGTAATTTCTGAACATAATCTTTTGATTGTGAAAGGTTCTGTGCCAGGAAGCAAAGGTTCAATTGTAACAATAGAGAAATAAAATGGAATTAGAAATTTATAACATCAATGGAGAGGTAACAGGTAAAAAGGTGACACTCAATGATTCCATTTTCGGAATTGAGCCTAATAAGCATGTTATCTGGTTAGACGTGAAATTGTACTTGGCAAACCAACGTCAGGGAACTCACAAATCTAAAGAAAGAGGAGAAGTAAAAGGAAGTACCAAGAAACTTATTCGTCAGAAAGGTGGTGGTGGTGCTCGTCGTGGTGATGTTAAGTCTCCATTATTAGTTGGAGGAGGTCGTGTTTTTGGACCAACCCCAAGAGATTATGGTTTCAAGCTAAACAAAAAAGAGAGAGCTTTGGCACGTAGATCTGCTTTGTCATTGAAGGCTCAGGGTGGTTCTATAAAAGTTGTTGAAGATTTTGACTTCGAACAGCCAAAAACAAAAAACTTTGTAGAGCTCACTAAAAAACTGCAACTATCTGATAAAAAGCTACTTTTAGTTTTGTCAGGTAAAAATAAAAATGTATATTTGTCGGCTCGAAATTTGCAAAACATAGAAGTTGTAACAGCATCTGACATAAATACTTACGGAATTATGAATTCTGGAAGTTTAATTATGACAGAATCTTCTGTTGCGGTAATTGATAATTTACTAAAAGCATAGGAGTACTTTTAAAATGGGAATAATTATAAAACCAATATTTACAGAGAAGCAAACTGAAACGACCGATAAGTTTGAGAATCGTTTCGGATTTGTTGTTGTTCCTGGTGCTAACAAAGTTGATATCAAGAACGAGATAGAGAAAATTTATAATGTTCATGTAGAAAAAGTGAACACTATAAAATATGAAGGCAAGCAAAAAAGCAGATACACCAAATCAGGCGTTGTATCTGGAAATACTCCTTCTTATAAAAAAGCAATCGTTACCTTGAGACAAGGTGAAACGATAGATTTATTTAGCAATATCTAATTTAAAAAATGGCAATACGTAAACTAAAGCCCACATCACCGGGGCAAAGACACAAGATTATCGGTTCTTTTGAGAACATCACTGCCATAGAACCGGAGAAATCTCTTGTAGTTGGTAAGATTCAAAGAGGAGGTCGTAACAATCGTGGAAAAATGACCGTTCCTAATGTTGGAGGTGGACACAAAAGACGCTACCGTTTTATCGACTTTAAGAGAACTAAAGATGGTATCCCTGCCGTTGTTAAAAGTATAGAGTATGACCCAAACCGTTCTGCTAGAATTGCATTGCTTTTCTATGCTGATGGTGAGAAAGCGTATATTCTTGCTCCTAACGGTCTAGAGGTTGGTACTACAGTGATGTCGGGTTCTGATGCAGCACCCGAAGTTGGTAACTCGTTACCACTTGCAAATATACCCATTGGTACTGTGATTCATAATATAGAATTACGTCCAGGACAGGGTGCGAAAATGGCACGTTCAGCAGGAACATTTGCGCAATTAGTTTCTCGTGAGGGAAAATACGCAATTATAAAAATGCCATCGGGTGAGGTAAGAAAAGTTCTTACATCATGTAAAGCTACTATAGGAAGTGTTGGTAATTCAGACCATGCTCTAATTCAATCAGGTAAGGCCGGTCGCTCAAGATGGCTAGGACGTCGTCCACGAGTGAGAGGTGTTAGTAAAAACCCAGTTGATCACCCAATGGGTGGTGGAGAAGGCCGCGCATCTGGTGGTCATCCAAGATCAAAAACTGGCTTATATTCTAAGGGCTTAAGAACAAGAGCTCCAAAGAAACATTCTTCTAAGTATATTATCGAAAGAAGAAAGAAAAAGTAATCTGATTAACAATTAAAATTATGAGCAGATCATTAAAAAAAGGTCCGTATATCAATATTAAATTAGAGAAGAAGATCCTAGAGATGAACGACAGTGGTAAGAAAGCTGTAGTAAAAACTTGGGCTCGTGCTTCTATGATTTCCCCTGATTTTGTTGGTCATACTGTTGCAGTTCACAACGGGAATAAATTTATTCCTGTTTATGTAACTGAGAATATGGTAGGACATAAACTTGGCGAATTTGCCTTAACCCGTACTTTCCGCGGACACTCGGGTAATAAGAAAAGATAATCTAAGGGGCTATAATTAAAAAATAGTAAACAACATGAGTGCAAGAAAAAGAATATCAGCAGATCAAAGAAAAGAGAGCCGCAAGGATGTTGCTTTGGCTGTGTTGAGAAATACTCCCACATCTCCCCGAAAAATGAGATATGTGGCTGACATGGTTCGAGGAATGGAAGTATTTAGAGCGTTGGGCGTATTGAAATTCTCTAATAAAGAAGCTGCAAGCAGAGTTGAAAAACTTCTTCTTTCGGCTATCTCAAATTGGGAACAAAAGAATGAGCGAAAAGCTGACGAAGGTGAGCTTTTTATTAAAATTATATCTGTAGATGAAGGTGCATCACTAAAGAGAATCAGACCAAGAGCTCAAGGTCGTGCACATAGAATTCGCAAACGCTCAAACCACGTTACAATTGTGGTAGATACAATTAACAAAGTACAAGATCAAAATCAATAAGATAGATGGGACAAAAAGTAAATCCGATAGCAAATCGTTTGGGAATCATCAGAGGATGGGACTCTAATTGGTACGGTGGAAATAATTATAGAGATAATATCTTGGAAGATAGCAAAATACGTAATTATTTAAATGCCCGTCTTTCAAAAGCTAGTGTTTCTCGTATAATAATTGAAAGGACTTTGAAGTTAGTAACTATTACTATTACTACTGCAAGACCTGGCATAATTATAGGTAAGGGCGGACAAGAAGTTGACCGCTTGAAAGAAGAACTAAAGAAAATTACTGATAAGGATATTCAAATAAATATATTTGAAATTAAAAAGCCCGAGATGGATGCAGTTATTGTTGCTAACAATATTGCTCGTCAATTAGAAGGAAGAATTTCATATCGTCGTGCTGTGAAGATGGCGATTGCTTCTACTATGAGAATGGGGGCTGAAGGAATTAAAGTTCAGGTTTCAGGACGTCTGGGCGGTGCTGAGATGGCGCGTTCAGAGATGTATAAAGAGGGCAGAACACCATTGCATACATTCCGAGCTGACATTGATTATGATCATGCAGAGGCATTAACCAAAGTTGGTATCATTGGTATCAAAGTGTGGATTTGTCGCGGTGAAAAATATGGTAAAGTTGATTTATCTCCTTCCTATGCAGCTGCAAAAGACAATCGTTCGCAAGGTGGAGGCCGTGATAGAGGTGGACGTTCCGAAGGTGGCAGAGGTCCAAGAAGAAACAGGAGAAATAATAATAAAAACGCTTAAACCATTATGTTACAACCGAAAAAGACAAAATATAGAAGACGCCAAAAAGGCCGCATGAAAGGTAATGCTCAACGCGGAAATCAATTGGTGTTTGGTACGTTCGGGATAAAGTCGTTACAGTCTAAATGGATTACTGGAAATCAAATCGAAGCTGCGCGTGTTGCAGTTACTCGTTATATGCAACGTCAGGGACAAGTTTGGGTAAGAATATTCCCAGATAAACCTATTACTAAAAAACCAGCCGAGGTTCGTATGGGTAAAGGTAAGGGTAATCCTGAAGGATTTGTTGCTCCCGTTACTCCAGGAAGAATGCTTTTCGAAATCGAAGGTGTTTCTTATGATGTTGCAAAAGAGGCTTTGCGCTTAGCTGCTCAAAAACTGCCTGTAACTACCAAATTTGTTGTTAGAAGAGATTATAAACAACCACAAAACTAAGTAAGGTAAAATGAAATCGTTAAGACAAGAAATTAAAGAAATGCCGGATAAGGATATTGCTGAAAGATTGGATGCTGAAGTACTTGAGTTATCTAAGCAGTTAATTAATCACTCTATCACTCCACTTGACAATTCAGGTGAGATAAAAGATAAACGCAGAAATATAGCACGTATTAAAACTGAAATCCGTGCACGTCAATTGAATAAAGCATAATTTTATAATGGAAACGAGAAATTTAAGAAAAGAGAGAGTTGGGGTCGTTTTCAGTAACAAAATGGATAAGTCCATTACTGTTTCTGTAAAATGGAAAGAGAAACACCCTATTTATGGGAAATTCGTTAATAAAACGAAGAAATTTCACGCCCATGATGAGAATAATGACTGTAACATAGGTGATACAGTAAGAATAATGGAAACTCGTCCTTTGAGTAAAACAAAGAGATGGAGATTAGTTGAAATAATAGAAAGAGCTAAATAATATGATACAACAAGAATCAAGATTAAAAGTAACCGACAACAGCGGCGCCAAAGAGGTGCTATGTATTCGAGTGTTGGGAGGAACAAGAAGACGTTATGCTTCTGTAGGTGATATTATTGTTGTATCAGTAAAAAGTACTATTCCTTCGAGTGATATTAAAAAAGGTTCAGTAACAAAAGCTATGATCGTTAGAACTAAAAAAGAAATTCGTCGTCCTGATGGTTCTTATATACGTTTTGATGATAATGCTTGTGTTCTGTTAAACAACGCTGGTGATTTAAGAGGTACTCGTATCTTTGGGCCAGTAGCTCGTGAATTGCGTGCAGTAAATATGAAAATTGTTTCATTAGCACCAGAAGTTCTTTAATCTATTAAATAATCAAAGGTAATGAGTAAATTACATATCAAAAAAGGAGACACTGTAATAGTTAATTCTGGAGAAGATAAAGGAAAGACTGGACGAGTATTAGAAGTATTGGTTTCTAAAAATCGTGCTATTGTCGAAGGAATTAATATTGTGTCAAAACATACAAAACCCAATGCTCAAAATCCAAATGGTGGTATTGAGAAAAAGGAAGCGGCAATTCATCTTTCAAAATTGAATCCCGTTGATCCTAAATCAGGAAAACCAACTCGCATTGGAAGGAAATTAGATAGTAAAGGTAAGTTAGTACGTTATGCTAAAAAATCAGGGGAGGTAATTAAGTAATGGCTAAAGAAGGTACAAAAGAACAATCAACAACTGCTGCAGCTTCTAAAAGTGTAGATACAGCCTCTTTGAAAAAAGAATATAATGAGCGTATTGTAGCTGCCTTAGTAAAAGAATTTGGTTATAAATCAGTTATGCAAGCTCCTAAGCTTGAGAAGATTGTTATAAATCAAGGATTAGGTATTGGTGTTGCTGATAAAAAGATAATTGATGTTGCTGTAAATGAGCTAACTACAATTACTGGTCAAAAAGCAGTTCCTACTTATTCAAGAAAAGACATTTCAAACTTTAAGTTGCGTAAAAAAATGGCTATCGGAGCAAGAGTTACTCTAAGAGGTGACAAAATGTATGAGTTTTTGGAAAGACTTATACGAGTTGCTTTGCCACGTATTCGTGACTTCAGAGGTATTGAAGCTAAACTTGATGGAAGAGGAAATTATACATTAGGGATTCAAGAACAAATTATCTTCCCAGAGATTAATATTGATAGTATAAATCGTATTTTGGGGATGAATATTACATTCGTAACAACTGCTAATACCGACGAAGAAGGTTATGCATTGTTGAAAGAGTTTGGTCTTCCATTTAAAACAGAAAAAAACAATTAATACATGGCTAAAGAATCAATGAAAGCCCGCGAGGTGAAAAGAGCTCGCATGGTGGCTAAATACGCTGAGAAAAGAACTCAATATTTAGCAGAAGGCAATTATGATGCTTTGCAAACTATTCCAAAGAATGCGTCTCCAGTTAGACTTCACAATCGTTGTGGTATTACTGGCCGTCCAAAAGGTCATATGAGACAATTTGGACTTTCTCGTATTCAATTTAGGGAAATGGCTTCAAAAGGTCTTATTCCTGGAGTAAAGAAAGCAAGCTGGTAGTTTATGAGCTTTATATCAAGCCTTAAAAGGTACAGAATTAATTAAATATTGTCCCGGTAGTCGGGGTTAATTTAAAACTTTATATAATGACAGATCCAATAGCAGATTATCTGACGCGGTTGAGAAATGCCATCCAAGCGAAACATCGTGTGGTGGAAATTCCCGCATCAAACTTGAAAAGAGATATTACAAAAATTCTCTTTGACAAAGGATACATTCTTAATTATAAGTTTGTAGAAGATGGTCCTCAAGGCAAAATCATGGTTGCTTTGAAGTATGACCCAGTTAACAAAGTGAATGCGATTAAGAAATTAATTCGTATTTCTACGCCAGGTTTACGTAAATACGTAGGATATAAAGATATGCCACGCGTATTGAATGGATTAGGAATTGCCATATTATCTACCTCTAGTGGTGTAATGACTGATAAAGAAGCATCAGCTTTGAAAATAGGTGGCGAAGTATTGTGTCACGTTTATTAATATTAGGAGGAGAATAGTATGTCAAGAATAGGAAAATTGCCAATATCAATACCTGCTGGTGTGACAGTTTCGGTAAATGATAATAATCTGGTTACTGTAAAAGGTCCAAAAGGTGAATTGAATCAACAAATGAATCCTGATATTAAACTCGAAATTGAAGATGGAACACTGACTCTTGTCAGACCAACAGACAATAAAGAGCACAGATCTTTGCATGGATTATATCGTTCACTTATAAACAATATGGTGATTGGTGTTTCAGAGGGTTTTAAGAAAGAATTGGAATTAGTAGGTGTTGGTTACCGTGTATCTAATACTGGTCAACTAATGGAGCTATCACTTGGTTTTACTCATAGCATATTCTTACAGTTGCCAAATGAGGTAAAAATCGAAACTAAATCTGAAAGGAATAAAAATCCGCTAATTATTTTGGAGTCGCATGATAAGCAACTACTTGGTCAAGTATGTGCTAAGATTAGATCTTTCCGCAAGCCTGAGCCTTATAAAGGAAAAGGTGTTAAATTTGTTGGTGAAGAACTTCGTCGTAAATCAGGTAAGACTGTAGGTTAATAATTAAGTAAACAAAATCAGTATGTTGACAAAAACAGAAAGAAGATTAAAAATAAAATCTCGTGTACGTGGTAAAGTTGCTGGGACCCCTGAGCGTCCGCGCTTATCAGTATATCGAAGCAACAAACAAATATATGCGCAAATAATTGATGATCTTAGTGGCGTAACTCTTGCGTCTGCGTCTTCATTGAAGATAACAGATAAATTGCCAAAGAAAGAGATGGCTGCTAAAGTAGGTGAATTAATTGCTGCTAATGCTATTGAGGCTGGGATCCAGACTGTTTCATTCGATAGAAATGGTTTTTTATATCATGGCCGTATTAAGGAATTGGCTGATGCCGCTCGTAAGGGAGGACTTAAATTTTAAACAACTATGACTGGAACAGATAAAAGAGTTAAATCGACAAACGATTTAGAGTTAAAAGATAGACTTGTAGCTATTAATCGTACCACTAAAGTAACTAAAGGTGGTCGTACGTTTACTTTTTCGGCTATGGTTGTAGTTGGAAATGAGGACGGTATTGTAGGCTGGGGACTTGGCAAGGCTGGAGAAGTAACTACAGCAATTGCTAAAGGTGTAGAAGCTGCTAAGAAAAATTTGGTTAAAGTTCCTGTTTTAAAAGGAACAATACCTCATGAGCAAACTGCTCGTTTTGCAGGAGCTGAAGTTTTCCTAAAGCCTGCTTTCACAGGTACTGGAGTTAAAGCGGGTGGTGCGATGCGTGCCGTACTTGAGAGTGCAGGAGTTACTGATATTCTTGCTAAATCTAAAGGTTCATCTAATCCTCACAACTTGGTTAAAGCAACTATTGATGCTCTTTGCGAATTAAGAGATCCAATAACTGTTGCTCAAAACAGAGGTATAAGCTTAGAAAAAGTGTTTAAAGGTTAAATTGAAAGGATTTTTAAAATGGCTATTATTAAAATTAAACAAGTAAGAAGCAGAATTAACTGTCCAGAAGTTCAAAAAAGAACCTTAGATGCTTTAGGACTTACAAAGATGAATAAAGTAGTTGAACACGAAGATACACCTTCAATTAGAGGGTTAATCAATAAAGTTCATCATCTGGTACAGATTATAGATTAAATTAGTTTATAACGATAAAAAAGATATATAAAATGGATTTATCGAACTTAAAACCGGCCGCAGGTGCTACTAAATCTCGCAAGAGAATTGGTAGAGGTGAAGGATCGGGTAGAGGAGGCACTTCAACAAGAGGTCACAAAGGAGCACAGTCAAGATCTGGTTATTCAAAAAAGATTGGTTTTGAAGGAGGTCAGATGCCTTTGCAACGTCGTGTTCCAAAATTTGGATTCAATCCTTTAAAGAGAGTAGAATATAAAGCAGTTAACTTAGAAACATTACAAGAGATTGCTGATTCTAAAAAAATTGATAAAATAACTCCTGAGGTTTTAATTGAATCGGGAATTATTGCACCAAAAAATTTGGTGAAAATATTAGGAAAAGGATCACTCTCTGCTAAACTTGAGGTTGAAGCACATGCATTCTCAAAATCGGCCGAAGTTGCCATTACAACTGCAGGTGGTACAGCCGTAAAAATTTAATGAAATGGGATTTGTACAGACAGTAAAAAATATTTGGAAAATTGAAGATCTCCGGATAAGATTAATGATAACTGTTGGTTTTATAGCAATTTATCGATTTGGTTCGTTTGTTGTTTTACCAGGTGTTGATCCCGTTGCTCTTGATGCCCTACAAGCTAATGCAAGCTCAGGCTTGCTAAGCTTGCTTGACATGTTCTCTGGGGGAGCATTCTCTAACGCATCTATATTTGCGTTGGGGATAATGCCATATATCTCTGCTTCTATTGTGATGCAGTTGCTTGGTATTGCCATCCCTGCATTTCAAAAAATGCAACGTGAGGGTGAAAGTGGCAGAACGAAAATGAATCAATATACAAGATATCTGACAGTTTTAATCTTACTTTTCCAAGGTCCTGCATATATATATGGTGCACTTGGTAGTGCAATACCTGGAGGTTTGTTTGATTGGGTTATTCCTTCTACAGTCATTCTTGCAGGGGGTAGCATGTTTGTATTATGGTTAGGAGAAAGAATAACTGATAAAGGAATTGGTAATGGTATATCTTTCATTATCCTTGTTGGTATTATTGCACGTTTACCACATTCTTTAGTAGCAGAAGTTGACCGTTTATTAAATGCTCCTGGGGGATTAGTACTTTTCCTTTTGGAAATAGTATTTTTGATGGTTGTTATTGCTGGTGCAATTATGCTTGTTCAAGGAACTAGAAGAATACCTGTTCAATATGCTAAACGTGTAGTTGGTAATAGACAATATGGTGGTGTTAGACAATATATTCCGTTGAAAGTTAACGCAGCTAACGTTATGCCTATTATATTTGCTCAGGCAATTATGTTTATTCCATTGACTGCTGCCAGATATTCTGCTTCTGATGGAGGTGGATTTTGGTCTTCTTTGATGGACTACACTAGCTTTTCTTACAATTTTATTTTTGCTGCTATAATAATTGCGTTTACATATTTCTATACCGCAATTACTGTGAACCCAATCCAAATGGCAGAAGATTTGAAAAGAAATAATGGATTTATTCCAGGCATAAAGCCAGGTAAGAAAACGGCAGAATATATTGATACTATTATGTCTAGGATCACATTGCCAGGTTCTTTGTTTTTAGCACTTGTAGCTATAATGCCGGCTTTTGCAGGTATGATGGGAATTAACTCTCAGTTTGCAAACTTTTTTGGAGGAACTTCTTTGCTAATTCTTGTAGGTGTTGTTCTAGATACTCTACAACAAATAGAAAGTCATTTGCTAATGCGTCACTATGACGGTTTCTTGAAATCCGGAGCAAAAATTAAAGGTAGAACTGGCGCTATGGCCGCTTATTGATGTTTATTGTTAGATAATAGTTTAAATGAATAGCAGAACGATAATACTGAAAACAGACGAAGAAATCGAACTAATGCGACATGCAAACCGTTTGGTTGGTATGACACTAGGTGAATTGTCAAAACATATGAAGCCTGGTGTTACAACGCTTAAGTTGGATCAAATTGCTGAGCAGTTTATCAGAGATCATGGTGCTCTACCAACTTTTTTAGGGTATAATGGTTTTCCTAACTCTATCTGTGCTTCCGTTAATGAGAACGTTGTTCATGGAATTCCCAATAATTTGCCTTTAAAAGATGGCGATATTGTTTCCATAGACTGCGGAACCAATTTGCGTGGCTTTTGTGGAGATTCAGCTTATACTTTTACTATAGGTGAAGTTAAACCAGAAGTACTAAAGTTGCTTCAGACTACTAAGGACTCTTTATATAAGGGTATTGAACAAGCTCTTGTTGGTAATAGAATAGGAGATATTGGTTCTACAATCCAAAAATATTGTGAGTCAAAAGGATATTCTGTTGTTAGAGAGTTAGTAGGTCATGGCATAGGTAGAGAGATGCATGAAGCTCCTGAAGTACCAAATTATGGTAGAAAGGGAACAGGACCATTGTTAAGAAATGGTATGTGTATTGCAATCGAGCCGATGATAAACGCAGGAAGTAAAAATGTTGTGTTCGAGGGTGATGGATGGACTGTAAGAACTAAAGACAGAAAGCCATCTGCACATTTTGAACATACGATTGCTATTAAAAACGATAAAGCAGAAATTTTATCTACATTTGAATTTATCGAACAACACATTAATTAAAGATACTAAAAGTATATATGGCTAAACAAGCATCAATTGAGCAAGACGGAACTATTATTGAGGCATTATCAAATGCTATGTTCCGTGTTGAATTAGAAAATGGACATGAAATTACTGCACATATCTCAGGGAAGATGAGAATGCACTACATCAGAATTTTGCCTGGAGATAGAGTACGTGTTGAAATGTCACCTTATGATCTTTCAAAAGGAAGGATTTCTTTTAGATACAAATAACATTATGACTGCATTAATTTAAATTGTAACTTTGCAAAACAATTTGATTATTATGCATGTGATCAAATAAAAGATATAAAAATGAAAGTAAGAGCATCATTAAAAAAACGTTCGGCAGACTGTAAAATTGTTC
>CAYFTB010000054.1:0-14594 GCA_964345875.1 uncultured Proteiniphilum sp. | reverse complement strand
TGTCCTAATAAAAAATGGTTATTGCACTATTCACGAACGATTGTGCAAAAAAAACTTTTTATTTAGCCACATACTGCACATTTTCCTCCAAACAAAAAATGGTTATTGCATCATTCACGAGTGATTAGCCCAAAAACAATTTTTTATTTAATGGTATTGCTTCCTTTTTCGTCAAAATAAAAGTTGTTTTTATATCATTCACGAACGATTGGGATAAAAAAAATTATTATTAATGGAATAATGTGCCATTTTGAGGCATTCTAAAAAGTGTTTTTGGAGCAATCACTACAATTATAAACAAAAAAAATAATTAGAGCATGCCATCTTGGCAGTGTTGTTCATTGATAAATATTATGATAATTAGCTAAAACTCATCTTACGATTAAATCAAGATATACGGGCAGATGATCGCTAAAACCTCCGACATATCTTGGTCCTAAATAAGTGCGGAAAGGTTTTTGAACTCCATATTTTTTATCTTCTTCTAATAGGAAATCGGCTTTGAAGATGTGTGCCTCTCTGTTTTTAATGGAGACAGAATTGTTGTCTTTCAATAATGAACCACTTACAATTATTTGATCCAATATCCCCCATCGTCCTTGGAAATAATATGAGCCGAAATTCTTCTCCTTCGCCCTGTGAAAAAACATATTATACAACTCATTATCGCTATGAAATTCATTCAGGCTTTTAGCTCTCAAAACTTCATGAACGCTCTTGTTGTCAGGATAATCGTTGAAGTCTCCAAGGATAATAATGTTATGATTAGAGCTCAAATTGAAGATGCTGTCAACCTTGCCACGTAACAATGAGGCTACTTCCAGCCTGTGCGGCTCTGACTCAAGCTGACCACCATATCTACTAGGCATATGCACCACAAAAACATCCAAAATACTCCCATCTATCACCTTGCCCGAGGCATGGAGGATATTTCGAGTTGGTCGAGCATGCTTACCTTTTAAGCTAACAATGTATTCATGTTTTTGTAATAGTCTGAAATGAGCAGGCTGATATAATAGTGCTACATCAATGCCTCTATCATCAGAAGAATTGGTCGCAATATACTCATATCCTTGAGCTCTGAGGGGTGACCTTCTGGTTAAATCAAATAAAACTGAATCATTTTCAACTTCACACAATCCTACTAATGATGGAGATTGCATTTGTCCAACCGCAGTGATGACCCGAGTGATGTTTTTCAGCTTCTCCCAATACCTCCACGATGTCCATTTCATTTCGCCATATGGCAGAAAGCCATCATCACTCTTTGTGGAATCTTTGACAGTGTCAAACAGATTTTCGACGTTGTAAAACATTACTCTATAATTTGTCTGAGAGCTGGCAAGAGATATTAATACAAAGTAGAGAAAGGTAATTGATATCGTCTTTTTCATGATTTAAGATTACAAAAATTAATAATGAACAGAGGTCAAAAACCCCTGCTCATTAATAATCAAAATTGTAGTTTTCGCTATAGGCTTTCTAATATGCCGACTAGATAGTTCCAGAACTTTGATACGGATGTAACATTCATTTTCTCATCAGGAGAGTGTGCATCTCTGATATCAGGTCCAAATGAAATCATATCAAGATGAGGATATTTCTCCAAAAACAAACCACACTCCAAACCTGCATGAATTGCCTTGACTCCAGGCGTTACTCCGTAAAGTTTTTCATAAACTTCTTTCGACACTTTTAATATTTTAGAGTCAGTATTGGGTTGCCATCCAGGATAACCTTCGCTATGAACTATGTCAGCTCCAGCAAGACTGAAAACAGAGTTAACCATATTTACAATATCCTGTTTTTTTGATTCCACAGAGCTTCTCTGGCTAGTACCTATCTCTATAGTATCATTATCAAGCATTTTAACAGATGCCAAGTTTGTTGAAGTCTCCACCAAGCCTTCTATCTCGTGGCTCATGCCAATAACTCCGTGAGGACAAGCATAAATAGCCTTTATAAGGTTCTTACCTACTTCGTATTTCATATTTCTGTTTGGCTGAACCACAGACTCCATGCTTAATTTAAGGTTTGGCTCTATACCTTTATATTCATTTTCGAGTTGGTCAATAAATATATTAAGCAACACTCTCACCTCTTCTTTATAAGATTGTTTTACCCCTACAATAGCATATGCCTCTCTGGCAATAGCATTATGCAAATTGCCCCCTCCTATTGCAGAAACCACAAGCGAATATTTTTCGTCAAGCAGCGAATATAAATAACGGTTAAGAATTTTATTTGCATTACCAAGCCCCTTGTCAATATCACTTCCTGAATGTCCTCCTCTCAATCCAGATACATCAACCTTAAACCAGAAATAACCTTTAGGCACTTCTGCATCTGCATCATATTGGAAATAAGCCTTTGTACCCTTTCCTCCAGCACATCCTATGTATAAATCACCCTCTTCATCCGTGTCTAGATTCAAGAGAATTTGTCCCGAAAGTAAATCAGGAGATAACATATTGGCTCCCGTAAGTCCCGTTTCTTCATCTACAGTAAACAAAGCCTCGATTTTGCCATGCGAGACATCGTCAGAAGCAAGCACTGCTAAGGCAGCTGCCATGCCAATTCCATTATCAGCCCCCAAAGTGGTGCCCTTAGTCTTCACCCAATCTCCATCAATAATAGTTTGGATGGGATCGTTATCAAAATCATGAACTACATCACTATTTTTCTCACACACCATGTCAACATGAGATTGAAGAATTACAACAGGAGCATCCTCTCTGCCCTTATTAGCTGGCTTTGTTATCAGTATATTTCCTGCTTCATCTTGTTTGTATTCAAGATTGTTCTTTCTTGCAAAATCTAACAAATAAGCCAGAATCTTTTCTTCTTTCTTTGATGGACGAGGTATTTGGGTAATATCATAAAAGAATCCCCACACGTTTTTAGGTTCAAGATTTTTAATGCTCATATCAAATTGTTTTAAATTATTATTGCTCCAAATGAATGGAACAGATTTTATCTGTCTGTAAAAGTATAAAAAAACAACCATTGATAATAATTTTCACATCTTTAAAGCACAAAAACATCTCATGTACTCATATTTAGTTTATCTTTGCAGAATATAAATATAGAGGATTATGATTAAAACAACACTTATAGGCATAGCCATTCTAATGATTGGAGTGCTTTTGATGGGTGTAAAAGCTTTCTTTACCAAAAAGGGTAAATTCCCCAGCTTACACATTAGCGATAGTCAGCCGATGAAGGACAGAGGCATAAGCTGTGCTACATCGCAAGATAAAGAGGCTATGAGAAGAGAAAGCATAGTTGAAAAATTATTAACAGAATAACTATAACTAACACACAAACACATTTTATTTTGAACATGGAGAATAAGAATAATAACGTCTTTATTATAGGCGGAATTTTAGCAGTAGCTATCATTATTTTGTATGTATTACATTTCACGTCAGGTACAAGTAAAAGCGACTCATCATCAAAAGTATTTGAGGGAATGAGTAATGACTCTTCAATTACCCTACCAATTGCATATGTAAACATAGATTCGCTATTGATTAATTACAATTTTGCAAAAGATCTTAACGAAGCATTAATGAGAACAGAGGAAAACTCTCGTGCTAGCCTAACGCAAAAGGAACGTCAGCTTAATACTGCTGCACAAGAGTTTCAGCGCAAACTTCAGAATAATGCATTCCTAAGTCAGGAAAGAGCTGAACAAGAGCAACAGCGTTTATTAAAAATGCAACAAGAATATCAGGAAATGGCTGAAAGACTATCTCGTGAATTTGCTATTGAACAAGACAAATTGAATTTTGAGATGGAAGATACTATTAAAGTTCAGTTGAAAGAATTCAACAAAAGCCAAAGCTATCAGCTAATTATTAGCAATAGAGGTACTTCTAATATTTTATTGGCTAACGAAAAGTACAATATAACAAAAGAAGTTACTGAATTTCTAAACAGAAGATACGGACCATCAACTTCAACTAGTTCAGCAGGCGACACTAAAGCTAAATAGTAAGAATACAAACATATATCTTAATTTCTAAGATATTTATTTATCTAACAAATAAAGGTTCTCCCACAAAGAGAACCTTTATTTGTTAGATAATACCCCAATAATTTAGGATCTAAATAAAGCATCTAGAACTCTAAGTTTCAATTGGCTAATAAATATATTTTTATTATTTTTGCAATCTTTAAATAACAATCTCCTAAATTAGAATATTCGTATGATACCAATTAATGTGTTAGAAATCGTATCAGTATTTCTTGTTTTATTTTCAATTATTGACGTCACCGGATCAGTTCCTATATTCCTAAACTTAAAAAGTCAGGAGAAAACCATACATCCCGAGAAAGCTGCTTTTTACTCATTCCTAATCATGACAATATTTCTATTTATTGGAGAGTGGATATTAAAATTGTTTCAACTGGAAGTGTCAGCGTTTGCTATTGCTGGTGCTATCGTATTACTTATTATATCAATTGAAATGATATTCGGGGTAGAAATTTTCAAACAAGAAGCCTCAAGTGAAGGAATTTCCTCTACTCTTTTCCCAGTGGTATTTCCTCTTATTGCAGGTCCTGGAAGTTTTACGACACTTCTGACTATGCGTGCAGAATTTCACATTATTAATATAATAATAGCTGTTGCACTTAACTTACTGATAGTTTACTTTGTTCTAAAGCATTTAGATATTGTACAGAAGATATTAGGAAAGAGTGGCTCTTATATTTTGAGAAAATTCTTTGGAGTAATACTTATGGCCATTTCTGTAAAACTTATTACTTCAAACTTAAATGAACTTATCAATATAGTTCAGCAATAATTGATTTGTTAATATCTGAGTGAAGTAATTGTCATGTACAAGCTTATTTTAATGATAATTTAACCATACAACTACCTCAATATTAGCAAAAAAGGATTATATTTGCAACTTGTAACACCTGATTGTTATATTTGGTTATCAATAACTATCAGGAATTATAAAATTCAATAAAGAAGTCTATTATTTAAATTATAAAATCATAACAACATGAGAATTGTAAAAGTTTTAGGACGTGAAGTGTTGGATTCAAGAGGAAATCCTACAGTAGAAGTTGACGTAGTTACAGAATCAGGCGCATTTGGTCGTGCTGCTGTTCCATCAGGCGCATCAACAGGTGAAAACGAAGCACTTGAGCTTCGCGACGGTGACAAATCAAGATACCTTGGCAAAGGAGTTCTTAAAGCAGTTGAAAACATCAACAATGTAATAGCTCCAGAATTGATTGGTATGGATGTTACAAAACAGGCTGACATTGATGCTATATTAATCGAACTAGACGGAACAAAAACAAAGTCAAAACTTGGTGCTAACGCAATGTTGGGTGTTTCACTTGCAGCAGCAAAAGCAGCAGCTGACTACGAAGGTCTTCCATTGTATCGCTACATTGGTGGAACAAACACATATGTTCTTCCAGTTCCTATGATGAACATTATCAACGGTGGATCACACTCTGACGCTCCTATAGCTTTCCAAGAGTTCATGATTCGTCCAGTTGGCGCAACTTCTTTCCGCGAAGGACTTCGTATGGGTGCTGAAGTATTCCACGCACTTAAATCAGTACTTCATAGCAAAGGCTTGAGCACTGCTGTGGGTGATGAAGGTGGCTTTGCTCCTAACCTATCTGGTGGAACTGAAGAGGCTCTTGAAAGCATCTTAACTGCAGTAGTTAAAGCAGGATACAAACCAGGAACTGATGTTACTATCGCTCTTGACTGTGCTGCTTCTGAATTCTATAAAGATGGCATTTATGACTACTCTTTATTTGAAGGAGAGAAAGGAAAGAAACGTACTTCTGCAGAACAAGCAGTATATCTTGAAGAACTTATTTCAAAATATCCTATTGATTCAATTGAAGATGGTATGGACGAAGGAGATTGGGACGGATGGAAAGTTCTTACTGACAAGATTGGTGACAGATGCCAACTAGTTGGTGACGACTTATTCGTTACTAACGTAGAATACTTAGAGAAAGGTATCAAACTTGGTTGTGCAAACTCAATTCTTGTAAAAGTAAATCAAATTGGTACTCTAACAGAAACTCTTGCTGCTATTGAAATGGCACACAGAGCTGGATACACTAGCGTTACTTCTCACCGCTCAGGTGAAACCGAAGATGCAACAATTGCTGACATTGCTGTTGCAACAAATGCTGGTCAAATCAAAACTGGTTCATTAAGCCGTTCAGACCGTACTGCTAAATATAACCAACTACTTCGCATAGAAGAAGAGCTTGGAGATAGAGCAGTTTATGGATACAAAAAATTGAAGTAATCGTATAGCTACCTAATTAGGACACAGAGCTAACAAAAAATACTGAAAGTGTGTTGATATATTTATCAGCACACTTTTTTCATATATACATTTATAAACTTGTGAACACTCTATGCATATTACCATCTATCTGCATAGCCAAATCCTCAATAGACATACATAATGTATTAGCAACATTATCATAAACCTCATATATAGATAATGAAGACTGATCTGTTTCACAAAAGATTCTGTCGATTGGCACATCCTTAGCTGTTTGCAGATTATAAATCTCACCAAAAGAGAGATACATACCTGCATCTAAAAGCTGTTTTGCTAAACTAGGTTTCTTCCTAAACCCATGGACTATCCATGGTTGGCTTGGCTCAATTTGTTTATGCAGAGACAACAGTGTATCCCACGAGCGAACACAATGAATTATCATTGGCTTACATAAACGCTCTGACAAAAGTATTTGGTTTTCGAATATTTCGATCTGTGTCTTTATATCTAATCCTATGACTTTGTCAAGACCACACTCTCCAATAGCAATACAAAATGGATTCGCTAAAATATCCTCAAGAATACTCAGTTGATATTTCCAATTTTCGGAATACCAAGGATGAATACCACATGAAAAATGATCTTCCCTATATCTTAAAATATTAATATCAGCAGATAAAGGTGTTGTACTTAAGACAGATTTGCAATTGTAGGTATCACAACTTTGATTGCTTGGATTATGAGTATGAATATCAAACAAAGTCATAATAAATAAACTATTTTGTGTTATTCCTTTTCTCCTTTGGTTTTGGGTCAGGCACGGGGTCATATCCTGATCCACCCCATGGATTACAGCTAATAATGCGTTTGACAGCTAAATATGTACCCTTGAATGGACCATGAATCTTTAGAGCATCAATCGTATATCTTGAACACGTGGGAGTGTATCTGCAACTGGGTGGTAGCATAGGAGATATTACAGCCCTATAAAAATAAACAGGCAATAACAACAACTGAGTCAATATTTTTTTCAGAAACCATATCATCTTAATCACTAATAGATTCTATTTTTCACACCTTCTGACTAGCTCTTCCATAATTCTTTTAATCGATTTACTTATAACACTAAAAGGCAATATAGTGTCTGCAACATAGATAAGAGAGACATCAATATTCAAAGAATTAGTCACATCCGTTTTATTTAGCCTATAAGCCTCTTTTGCAAGTCGCTTCATTCTATTACGCTTCACAGCACGCTTAAGTCTCTTTTTGGGGATACTTATCAACAATGCCGGCTTACTATCCCCATCATAATCAATGCTTCGAACACAATAAATAACTCTGAAAGGATAAACAAGAAAAGCTTTACCTTCTTTAAATATTGACTCAATACGAATCTTTCCTGCGATTCGTTCAGATTTACCAAAGGTTCTTGATTCTTGTTCAATCATAAATAATAAACTATATACAAACTGTATAATACAAATGTAGTAGATTCTGCGTAATAAGTATTGCAAAATCTACTACAAATATCAGGAGTATTTTATATAAGAGCAAATATATGATAAGTCACATATATTTCAATATTATTTTACTTGCTTTTTGAATGTTTTTTGTGATTATCAGCTAAGAAAGCGTCAAGAGCCATAGTCATAGAAGGATATTCTGGCTGAGGAGCTAAACAATCAACTCTTAGTCCATTTTCCTCCAACACCTTTGCTGTGCCAATACCAAAGCAACCTATCCCCATATCTTTTTGTTCAAATTTAGGGAAGTTCTTTAGCAATGAACTAACTCCTAAAGGACTAAAGAATAAAATCATATCGACATCCAAAGTTTCACCCTCTTCGTAGTCATTGCTAACTGTGCGATACATAACACTTGTGGTGTATGTTAGTTTTTTACTTTTCAAAAAGTTTTGAACGTCTTCGCTATGCTCTTCCGGAACAGGAATTAAAATATTTTCTTTAGAATGTTTTGTAAATGCAGCTTCAAGACCTTCAATCTTTCCAGTCTGACTAAAGAAAATTCTTCTCTTCCTATAAACTATATACTTTTGCAAATAGAGCGCAATAGTTTCAGACAAACAAAAATACTTCATAGTGTCAGGAATTGAAACCTTCAGCTCCTCACACAATGTGAAAAAATGATCTATTGAAGTGCGAGATGTCATTACAACTGCGGTAAAATCAAGAATATTAATGCGCTGCTGACGAAACTCTTTTGATGAAACACCTACAACTTTAATAAATGGTCTAAAACTAAACTCTACATTATACTTATCCCCAAGATCATAGTATGGAGATTTACCGTTCGTGGGTTCGGGTTGTGATATAAGAACTTTATTTACTTTTCGTGCGGTCATATCTACTTAAATACCTGCTATAGTTGATAAAATAATACCACCCTTATAAAGTAATAAAAATGGCACAATTTCAATTGCGCAAAGATACAACAAATAATTAAGGAGACCAATTTTGTTTTTAACAAAAACAATCAGCAAGTTTCGGTAAAAAAAGAATAAACCTAGAGATAACCCCAAAACTAACAGCGACAAAGAGACTGTGTAATACTTTGTTGCAAACACAAAAAACATGGAAGGAAGAAATATAAATAACCCAATAAGACCTACAACTATAAAGTATTGAGACACCCATCCCGACAAACCCCAATCGGGAAATATATAATCAACAAACCTATATATGACAAATTTGATAATTACAAAAAACAATACTCCAACAAACGAATAAAGTAAGACAGGAAGTAATTCTCCTGATGAAAAAAACATTCCATCACTATTATGAAATATGTTGAAAGTGGCTACAATGACTGATAAAAGCACAACAGTCTGAAGAACAAGAATCAGATTTATCCAAAGTCTAGAAATTGAAATCTGATCTTTAAATCCTGATCTCTTCTGCCCACTTAAAGATACAATAGATTTTAAATTTAAAATAAAAAGGCCGCCTGCGCTCCTACTTGCCAGTGCTAACAAAATAAAGCAACAAGCAAAAATAATAAACAAAGTATTTTCAACTTGAAATGGCATATTGACAGGTATTCCAGCCATTCGCTCCATCCAATGTGAACTCGTCATCTCAGGCATAAATGAATTAACATCAAAGTGAAATCCACTTTCATGCGTAGGTATATACTCAAAATGAGAGGGATAAATCTCAAACGGAGCTATCTCCTCCTTCGCAACATCCCTTCTGATACCAATAGGTATAGAGTCTGAGTTTATATTTAATATTGATTCAAACACCGTTAGCAATTTTCAATTTGCAAATTTACGATTCTTTTTTATCATATTTAGTTATAGCAGGTTTCCATTCAACATAATTTATCAGATAATCTATTGCTTCTTGTGCTGTATGTGCCACATACCACATATTGCGATAACTATCGTGCATGAAATTACGATCTATCATCTGCTCAAACATCGAAATTAAAGGATCGTAATATCCATCGATGTTCAATATTATTATTGGCTTGTTATATATTTCTAATTGTCGCCATGTCAAAACCTCAGCCAATTCTTCAAGCGTGCCCAAACCACCAGGCAAAGCAATTGCAGCATCTGACATTTGTGCCATCATTTGCTTGCGTTCGTGCATATTTTCGGTAACAATCATTTTTGTGAGATCAGGGTGAAACCATCCTTTTTCTACCATAAACCTAGGGATAACTCCCGTCACTTTCCCATTGTGACTAATTATGCTACTATTAACTGCCCCCATCAATCCTTGCTTACCCGCACCAGTGATGCAGCCAATTTCGTTTTCGGCAAGAAGTGCGCCCAATTCATGAGCCACTTCAAAATATACATCATCAATATGCGGGCTAGATGCACAATAAACCACCACTTTGGAAATGCTTAAATCTGCATTCTCAGCAAGTGCTTTAAAATTATTTGGAGAGTCTTGTTTATTCATTTTAATGACCTTTCTTCAAAAAAATAAAAAGCCATTATAAAGTTTCTGTCAACAGAAATTATTTATAATGGCTATATATCTATAATTCTATAATTTTCATTTTGTCACTTTCTACAATCCGAACGCCCCTTTAACCTTATCAACATAATCAAGCTTTTCCCATGTAAATAACTCAACTTCTTTTACTACTGGCTCGGGCATATATCTCGATTCAAACTTTTTAGTAACAATCTTTGACTCACGCCCAAAATGTCCGTAAGAAGCAGTTTCCGAATAAATAGGGTTTCGAAGTTTCAATCTTTCTTCAATAGCTTTGGGACGCATATCAAATATCTGCTCAATTTTTTTTGCAATCTCAGCATCCGAAATTCCAACATTACTCTTGCCATATGTGTCAACAAAAATATTCATAGGCTTTGCAACACCAATGGCGTATGAAACCTGCAACATAATTTCGGAAGAAACTCCTGCCGCAACCAAATTTTTGGCAATGTGGCGAGCGGCATATGCTGCCGAGCGATCCACTTTGGAAGGATCTTTTCCTGAAAATGCTCCGCCTCCATGAGGTGCTTTACCACCATAAGTATCAACAATTATTTTTCGTCCTGTTAATCCAGTATCACCATGGGGGCCACCAATCACAAATTTACCAGTGGGATTGACATGATAATTAATTTTATCATTGAATAGCTTATAAACACCGGGATTTGACTCAAAAAGTGTTCTAACGCGTGGGATTAATATATTAATCACATCATCTTTAATTTTTTGCTGCATAGCCTTATCAGCAATCGCAATTGAATTAGCCGACAAATCAGCAGGAGTTATAAACTCATCGTGCTGAGTTGAAACCACAATTGTGTCAATAGCTATTGGAGTTCCATCTTCTGAATACTCTATGGTAACTTGCGATTTTGAATCGGGACGCAAATAAGGCATCAAGTGAAGCTCATTCTTACGAATATTAGCAAGCTCAATTAATATTGCATGACTCAAATCAAGCGTAAGAGGCATATAGTTTTCGGTTTCCGTAGTTGCATAACCAAACATCATTCCCTGGTCGCCAGCTCCCTGATCCATTGCATCCGCTTTGCCATCTACTCCGCGATTGATATCGTCAGACTGCTCATGTATGCTTGAGAACACGCCACACGATTGAGCCTCAAATTTATACTCACTTTTAGTATATCCTATATCCGAAATCACTTTTCGAGCAACTTCTGCTACATCCACATATGTTTTTGACTTTACTTCGCCCGCAAGCACCACCTGCCCTGTTGTAACTAGAGTTTCGCAAGCAACTTTTGATGTTTCGTCATACGCCAAAAACTCATCAAGCAAAGCATCCGATATTTGATCGGCTACTTTATCGGGGTGTCCCTCCGACACCGACTCTGAGGTAAAAAAATAGCTCATAATTTTTTAAATAATAAACAATACTGTTTGTAATATATATAAATTTACAAAGCAAGTGAATTGAATGTGCAACAACGAAGGATAAAGAAAAAAATGCAACGAGAAGTCGTCAAAGGAATAATCGTTTTAGCATTTTTTATTGTGGTTGCAAGCTGTACAAATTTCTCCACTTTGGTAATTTTGGATGCAAAGTTAATTAATTATCAACATATAACACATCCATTGAGGTTAAAATTTACTATGATAGCAAAGTAATAAAAAGTAGAACCGCTTAAAAACAACTCTCCTCCTATTCTCTTTTTTCTGAAACGGATATATTCTTACGCTCAAATAAGATATTGAGTTAAAAAAGCAGGTTTTAAACTGTAACAAAAAAGTTTTTTTACCCTACAAAGAGCATAAAGTGGCAAAAGAATTTTTTTGTTTTACATATCTCATTAACTATTGCTCTAAAAAACTTTTTTGTTTATCGTTTTAGAAGATACATAAGCAAATAAAAAACATTATTTAACCAATATGCCAAGCATTTGCGTTAAACAAATATAATTAGATATCATATATAGAAGATGGAGTACCCTTTATGCTAATTTATGGAGCAGTAAATAAGACCTAACACCCTAATAAAAAAATTTGTTTAGCCCATCTAGAAGCATAAGCACCAAACAAAAAAATTTGTTTGACTATTTTCACCATCAAATGTGAAATTATTTAACATTATTGGCCACAAACCATAGTTAATAAAGTGCAATAATTAGTTTTTTAAGCTCGCAGAGCAAAAAATGGATCATAATAAAAACATCTATACCTATCTTAGAACCCTTTTATCCCTAAAAAAAAATTTTTTTAGCCCACCGGAAAATTGTTGCTCAAAACAAAACCGTCATAAAAGACTAATAATCAATCTAAGATCTAAAGTCAAAACAAAAATAGCATTTATTTTAACATTATTAAAGCATCACAAAACATTCTAAATATAAATAATTGTAAACAAACAAATTTCACACCTTCTTTATTTAACACTTAGTGAAATATATATAGATCAAAAAAACTCTCGCCCCACATAAATATAATGTAAAACGAGAGTAAATAATATTTGTGAAGACAAAATTTGAATGTCAGTTTACATTTATAAAAAGAACAAGTATTCAGTTCTGTAGGTGTTTATCCAAAGAGTTAATCTGCTGAATGATCATTGCTCTTTTATTTTGGCAAGATAAAAATCATAAAAAACTCTATTAATTTCATCTCGAACTCTACGAAACTCGCTGTCTATAAATTTGGAAGATCCTTTTGCATCCGAAGGATCATCAAAACCTATATGTAAACGATGGTTTACATTGCCAAAGAATGTAGGACAATTTTCATTAGCTCCACCACAAACCGTAATAACATAATCCCATTCTTCGTTTAAGTATTTTTCTACACTATCTGAAGTATGGAGTGAAATATCTATTCCTACTTCTTTCATAACTTCGACTGCTTTAGTATTCAGTGTACCACTTGCACTTGTGCCTGCTGAATATACATCTAATCCTCTATCAAATGATTGCAAGAAACCATGTGCCATCTGACTCCGACAACTATTCCCTGTACAAAGGATTAAAATCTTCTTTTTCATGAATGATTATAGCTTTTTGCGTCCTGTAACAGTAATAGAATATATGCCTACATTGTTAGATTTGTACTGCTCGATAGTTGATTCATCCAAATGCTCACTCAATACATCATCAGGAATTAATATTGTTTTTGTACTTTCAACGTGAATATCTTTGAAATTAGCATTCTCAATTTCTTTTAGGTATTCTTCCTTTTGTATTGCACTTGCAATGCAACCCGCATACATGGCAGCACTATCAGTAAATTTTTTGGGAAATATTCCGTTAAGAACAACATCCGATATACAGAAATGTCCATTAGGCTTTAGCACTCTATAGATTTCCTTAAATATCATATCTTTTTCAGGCAATAAATTAAGCACACAATTACTAAGAACTACATCTGCAATATTATCATCAAGTGGAATATTCTCGATATCCCCTTCAATAAATTCCACATTAGTATATCCTCGTCTTTTAGAATTATCACGTGCTTTTGCAATCATTTGTGGAGAGAAATCAATGCCAATTACTTTACCAGCGTCGCCCGTCTCTGCTAACGCTATAAAACAATCGTTTCCGGCACCAGAACCTAAATCAATTACAGTATCTCCTTTCTTAATCCTAGCAAATTGAGTAGGCAAGCCACATCCCACACCTAAATCAGCATCAGCCACATAACCTTTCATCTGACTATAATCTTCACTCATAATAGTATATACTTTTTTAGAGGGTGCTGCAGGATTAGTTCCACAACAACAAGAATATTTTAGCGCATCACTATTTAAAGCCAAATCACCATAACGCTTCTTGACCAATTCTTTCAGATCTTCATTTTTTTTCATAATCATATTTTAAATATTTAAACCCATCGATAGTTGTTCGTCAAACAACAAACATTAATAACAAAAAATATATTTTACATCAGCAACATGCGCCTTCTTCAACATGAGTATTGAAAAGATTTGTAAATAATCTACGAGCGATTTCCCAATTCTCCTTATTAATACAATACTTTACTTTCGGAGCTTCTATTTCTCCTTGTATTAATCCAGCTTCCCTTAGTTCTTTCAAGTGTTGAGAAACTGTTGCCTTAGCAATAGGTAATTCTTCGTGGATATCTCCAAAATAGCAACTGTCTTGTGAAGCTAAAAATACCAGAATAGTAACTCTTGTCGGGTGTCCTATTGCTTTAGCAATTCTAGCAATCAATTCTTGATCTCCCACTTTCATTGTTTTCATCAGTTTACACTCATTATAAATTGTTCGCAAATCTACGAACAATATTCAAATTGTCAAATATATTTTAAAAAAAACTCTCGCCCCACATAAATATAATGTGAAACGAGAGTAAGTAATATTTT
>CAYFTB010000053.1:0-14735 GCA_964345875.1 uncultured Proteiniphilum sp. | reverse complement strand
CTAACTACTTTCGACCGAAAAATATTTATTTTATTGCCAGTAATTGTTAGGAAGAGCAGCCCAAAATGCAAGCTACTTAAATACATGAAAAAAGTCAGCGTTGTTTCTATACCCACGTCATTATAATACGCTATGCTATTATTTTTTGTTGAGAACCCACCCGTTGCTATTGTTGCAAATGAATGACAAACTGCATCAAAAAAAGTCATACCCTGAAACCACAAAAGAAGAGATAAAACGACATTCAAACAAACATATACGATTGCTATAACCTGAATGATTCGTTTCTGTCTAATTTTAAAGCTCATTAAAGAAAGATTAGAAACCTCACTCTTATATATTGATGTTTGCACACCCTTAGCATTTGGAAGTATCAACAACACAAACAGGATCACTCCTATACCTCCAATAAAATGTGTAGATGCTCTCCAAAATAGAAGTCCTTTTGTAAGATTTTCAACGTTTTGCAGAATTGAAGCACCTGTAGTTGTATATCCTGAAACACTCTCAAAAACTGCATTTTCAATCGTAAACTCACCACCCCACATAAAATAAGGTATTGCACCTGTAAGACATGTTATTATCCAGCCAAATATACTTATTGCAATCCCTTCGTTAAAGCTTATCTCCATAATCTTTTCCACAAATATTTGAGGGAAAAAACCTAGAATTGCACTCGCAAAGGCTGTGTAAAACAACGGAACAAAAGAAGTTTCATTATTAAAAAGAGATATTACAGATGCAATCAGTAGAAAGCATGCATTGAAAATAAGAACATACCCTAGATATTTTATTATTGCTTTAGCTCTCATCGTCCAATAATTAGTTTGCTCGTAGTCTTGCTATAAGTTTATTAATTTCATCAACCATTTCTCTAATTTCATCATCTGTATCAGAGTTTACAAGCAATCTCCCTTTTTGAATATAAAATGATTTAGCCTCTTCAGTAATCTGGTTTATTGGTTTAACTATATACTCTATCATAAAAAAAGAATAAAGTAAGATAAACAGTACTGCTATCAATATTGACACTATAATTGGCATAAGTGCTCTTTCTGCACTTTCTTTTGTCCGTATTGACTGTTCAAAAATAGCAGTTTGATTCAAAGTCATAAAATCAACAGTGCTTTTTCTCACGCTTAAGTATAACTCTCTTGCTGTATTCTTGTATATATCGTTCGCTTTTTCAGCATCTCCCAAAGTTAGGATATTAGAAATAGCATCAAAATACTTATTATAATTGATTTCGATTTCTTCTATTTGATTATTTTCAAATCGTTCGGTTATATTATTTTTTGCCGCTAAAATTGCTTCATCTATCAAGAGATTGCTATTTCTAATATTTTTTTCAGCCTCTTGTTTTTCGCCCAACAAATATGTCAAGATGCCAGTTTCTTCACGATCTAACCCATATAATATTTCTTGAGCTAACTGAACTGACTTATAATTATTACCGATAACCACATTCAAGGATTGTCCTAATTTATCAAACTCTCTAATTGAAAACAATATGGCAATTGCCAGGATTACTATTAACATAAAAGATGCAAGTATGATTTTAAGTTTTAAAGATCGTACCATAAATTTTTATATACATTATGAATTAATTGCTAAATGTATAACAAATATGACAGAATTATGATTTGGAAACCATTTAAAAATAAAATAAACATCAAAAAAATATTCACTAGAAACTTCTCAATTCTTGTCTTGCTCGTATCATTATGTAAATCATATATATAAAGAAACGCAAGAATTATTCAACTAACTTGACCAATAGTCAAAATAATTTGACATTTCTTATTTTTCAAACTCTCCACCTCTCCCCTCCCACAATACTTATTATATATTTCTATAATTTGTCTATTATGGCATCTATATTCTAACTATTCGTACTACGAACAATAGAAATCCACATGTAGATTTCTATTGTATATATCACGAACAATGAAAATACACATGTGGATTTACATTGTATAAGACACGAACGATAGAAATTCACATATATAATTGTACTGTATAAGACATATACAATATGAATATAGCATCAAATTAAACCATCGCTTATTGGGTATATTATCCACAAATGGGTTATTTATCCATCCTGTTTAGTACATATTATTCTTAGATATATATTAAAATATTGCCCCAATATTTTTAATAGTACAAAGTGAGAGTTATTATTGCATTGAAGAATATTCTAGAGATATAAACAAAAAGGCCGAATGATTAATATCATTCAGCCTTTTTATTTCCGTTCAACTTTATATTTGAACTACTCTGGAGAGATTGCTTCTGTAGGACACGCGTCTGCACAAGAACCGCAGTCGGTGCAAAGTTCTGGATCGATTGAATAAATATCACCTTCAGAAATTGCTTCTACTGGACATTCATCGATACAAACACCACAAGCAATGCAATCTTCACTAATTACGTAAGCCATAATAATGTATTTTTGAGTTGATAGATAGGGATAATTTTTTCATATCCTGTAAATATGAAACAAAGGTAATTAGTTTTTCAAAAATAAAAAAATAAAGATTGTTTTCTTATACACATATACTGATTTAGCATTTGTGTTGTTTTGGCATATATATTTCATTCCACTATCAATCAGGCATGTATGCTTAAAGCCAATAAAAGAATATTAACAACAAAATATTTAATCAATAATCTCACAATAAGTAAGCAGTCACAACGTTTTAATTGTAATGAAAAAAGCAATAATCATATCATTGTTATTATTGATGCTGCCGGCAGCTATTTATGCACAGCATCAGAAGCTGCAAAACTTGCCTTATGTGGACTACAAGATTTTCCACTTTGGATTTATGGTGGGAATGCACACACAGGATCTTAGACTGACTCAGTCAGGTCATATAACAGAAGAGGGAGAGTCATGGTTTTCCGAAATTCCACATTACTCACCCGGATTTAGTGTTGGGCTTATAGGTGATCTGTATCTAAACTATTATATGAATCTTAGAGTTGTACCTACCCTACATTTAGGAAGTAAGGATTTTGTGTTTAAAGAGCATAAATCGGGCGAAGAGTTTAAGACAAGCACACGCAATAACTACATTACAATACCATTACAGTTAAAAATCAACCCCGGTCGCACTAACAATCATCGCCCATATGTGATTGTGGGAGGATATGGAAGTATAGAGATTTCTCCCAGGAAAAATAATCCTATATTGTTAAAGCCAGCTGATTACGGAATAGAAGTTGGAGTTGGATGCGACATTTATCTACCATTTTTCAAGCTTAGTCCTGAATTGAAATATTGTTTCGGATTAACTGATATTTACGAAACAAAAAGAGACGACCTTGTAGATCAGAGTTTGATGAAATATCCACAGTCAATATCAAAAGCAGTACAACAGATGATTGTCTTGTCGTTTAATTTTGAATAGAATAGAGTTGCTTTTGAGCATCTAAACAATATTTGAATTCTAATTAGAGTGTATTTTCAATAATTCAAAAATAATCATGACTAGATTTAATTATTATTAGTAACTTTGAGTTTAAGCAATCTAATAAAAAGAAGAAAATGAAAAATCTATTCATAATATACTTCGTATTGTTTGCATCAAATGCTTTTGCTCAAGTAATCGTAAACTCAGATGGAAGCCATTCAGTAGTACATGGCAATGTAATTGTAAATTCAGATGGGAGTCACTCAATCAATACAGGTAATGTAATTGTAAATTCGGATGGGAGCCACTCAATCAAAACTGGCAACGTGATTGTGAATTCAGATGGAAGCCATTCAATCATTAATGGCAATATAGTTGTCAACTCTGACGGAAGTCACTCAGTCATAAATGGCGGCAATAATTCAATAAATTCGAAGAATATTCTAGCTTTTGTATTTGGGAAGAAAGATAAACTTAAAGAAAACGATTCTGACTATGAGAATATCTATAACCTCAAAGACTCAATTCAAAGTGATTCTTTTTCTTTTGTATTAGAAAGCACAGTAGAAGGGGTGAAATTGAGTGAAACATTCGGTTGTGCTTTTAAAGATTTATCATTCAACCTGAAAGAACATGAATCAAAAGCTTTCGATCAGTATGGCATGAGATATATTCACGACAAAAAGATTAAGAGAAGCACTGATATTACACCCTTCATTATTCAAATAAAGAGAGTCCAAGATGGTTTTGTACTAAAAGGAATAAGTGGGACAAAATTTAGAAGTCTAACTATAAACTGTTTTGTAGGTGATAGAATATATATTAATTCTGATGGAATTATAAATTGAGTTTACTAAATCTACGCTTACCTCTAGCATAATATTCCCATAGAATACTTCTTTTATAAATTGTATCAATATCTTTATTTATTGTTTTATCCAAATTATCCTTTCTTGACTGCTTAAAATCGGGCTTCATCTTAAGATAATCTCTAAATGCACCAATCACTGCCATTGCATTCTGCGTTTTACCCATTACAAGAAAATGAAGTGATGCCAAAATATCAAGAAAAAGCCTTACAATGAATACAAGAATAAACCTTTTGGTTTCAACATTTTTATATAGCATCAACAGATTATTTCGAAAGTTAAGATAGGTTTTTCGAGGACTTTCCATATCAAGCGAAGCTCCACCTACATGATATACTGTGGACTGTGGAATATATTCAACAACATAACCTCGAGCATTTAGTCTCCAGCAAAGATCGATCTCTTCCATATGAGCAAAGAAACGACTATCTAATCCCCCTACATTAAAGTAATCCTTTCTTCGAATACATAAACAGGCACCAGTAGCCCAAAACACAGAAGCTGACGAGTCATACTGTCCTTCATCTTTCTCTACACTGCCAAGTATCCTACCTCGACAAAAAGGATATCCAAAACTGTCAATGTATCCTCCGGCAGCACCAGCATATTCAAAATGTGTTTTTTGTTTTTGTGCTAAAATTTTGGGTTGAACTGCCGACACTCCTGGATTTGTATCCATATAGTCTATTATAGTAATGAGCCAGTTTTCGGTAGTTTCAACATCTGAATTTAGCAACACCACATATTCAGATTCTACTTGCTTTAATGACAGATTGTAACCCTCGGCAAACCCATGATTTTCATTAAAAATAATGAGTCTCACATGCGGAAAATTTGCTTTTAAATATTCTACGGAGTCATCTGTAGAACCATTATCAGCCACCACTATCTCAGTATTATAGCTCTGCGTGTGCTTAATTACGGTTGGAAGAAATTGTTCTAATAGTTTGCGACCGTTCCAATTTAGAATTACGACCGAGGTTTTCATTATATATTATCAATCTTTTTTCTCGACCACTTATTGTGTGTCCACAAGTAGTACGAAGGATTATTTTTTATAGTTTGCTCTAACTTCTTAGTGTATAAATCTGTCACAAAGTGTTCTTTCTCCTTACTGGCATCGGCAGTAATAGCTGAAACTGAACATTTGAAGTAGCCACGTTTTACTTTTACTATATCAAGATAAGCAACGGCAAAGCCCATTTGACTTGCAATTCGCTCCATACCAGTTTGAGCAATTGTGTCCTGATTTAAAAAGTTCACCCAATATTCATTATCACTTTTACGTGGTCGTTGATCATTGAGAAATCCTATTAGCATGGTAATTCCATTGTTGCGGTTTTGCACTATTGTTCTGTATATTGATTTCATTTCAATAGCTTTTGGACCAAAACGAGAGCGAATACGCAAGAACAAATCGTCAAAATCTTTAGAGGACAATCTCTTATAAACCATACCCAGCTTAATTCGCTCGGGCAAATGCATAATCAAAGAGGGAATCCATTCCCAATTGCCATAATGTCCTATGCTCATCAGACACGAGTTGCCATCCTTTGTTAACTCTTCAACAATGTCTAGGTTTTCAAAAACCATACGCTCACGGATCTCTTTATCCGTAATACGCAGAGTTTTAATAGTTTCAACAAAATAATCACAGAAGTGCCGATAAAACTCTCTCTCTATTACTAAAAGCTCACTTCTACTCTTTTTGGGGAATGAATTATACAGGTTCTTTCTAACAACTTTACGCCTATATTTGACCAATTTATAAACTAGTACATATAGTATATCCGAAATAAAATATAGTACCCTGAATGGCAACATTGCAATCAGCGAGAAAGTACCATACACTAAATAATATCCAATTCCTTTTTTATTTTTATCGGCCATTTCTTTATTTAATTATCCCTCAAAAATGGCATTCATTGCCATCTCTTCTTCATTGTATTCGCCCACTTTAATATTCAACACATTATTAATTAACTCAGGATTGTAGGGGGCACATATTTTTATATAGTTTTCGGTAAATCCGTGCATCATATTGCCTCGCTGAGTATGTTCAAACAGAACTTTACGAAAAGTACCCTTTTGAGATTCATAAAAATCACGAAGCTTTATATCCGATACATCATGCAAGGATTTGCTCCGACGCTGTTTTGTACGAGGATCAACAGTATAACTTATAGCTAAGGCCTGTGTGTTAGCTCGTTCAGAATAAGTAAATACATGCAATTGAGAAATATCTAACGACTCCACGAACGACTTACTTTCCTCAAAGTACTCGTCAAGCTCTCCACGTGTTCCCACAATAATATCCACACCAATAAATGCATCAGGCATTACAGATTTGATCTTTTCCATTTTGTGGCGAAAAAGATCTGTATCATATTTCCTTTTCATTAATTTCAATACAGCATCACTTCCTGCCTGCAATGGAGTATGAAAGTGAGGAGCAAAGCGCTTAGATTGAGCAACAAAATCAATAATTTCGTCTGTAAGAAGGTTAGGTTCTATTGACGAAATTCGAAAGCGTTCAATACCATCGACATTGTCAAGTGCTTTTACTAAATCAAAGAAAGTCTCACCCGTGGAATGACCAAAGTCTCCAATATTTACACCTGTCAGTACTATTTCTTTACCACCTTGCTCAACAACTCCCTCAGCTTGCTTCACCAAATCGGCAATTGAACCATTTCGACTTCTGCCTCTTGCATAAGGAATGGTGCAAAATGAACAGAAATAATCACATCCATCTTGTACTTTCAAGAAATATCGGGTTCTATCATCAGCAGAACATGAAGGAACAAAAGATTTTATTCTGTGGGTTTTAGAAGTAACAACCTCACCCTTATCTTTCTTTTTCAGATCATCAATATACTGCAGAACGTCTAATTTTTGTTCCGATCCCAAAACTAAATCTACGCCCTCAATTTCTGCGACCTCATCTGGCTTAAGTTGAGCATAGCATCCAGTCACAACTACAAATGCATTAGGATGATTTGAAATCATTTTACGAATTGCTTGACGACCTTTTTTGTCGGCTAGGTCGGTAACCGAACAAGTATTGATAACACAAATATCAGCATCCTCATCCTTGCGAGAACGAGATATACCAGCATTAAGAAGCTGCTTGCCGATAGCAGAAGTCTCGGCAAAATTTAGCTTACAACCAAGTGTATAGTAAGCTGCAGTTTTATTTTCAAATACAGACTGATCGATCATTATATTAATTCTTTAATTGTTAAACATTATGCTGTGATTATTCAAATCTAATAATTTCAATCGGCAAAAATACGAAAACCATACTGATTTAAATAAGTAATCCTTTGCTTATCTATAAATTCATATTACTTTTGCACAAAAATACCAACTTTGTGCAATATGATAGAACAAAACTTTATAAAGATATACGAGAATAGCTTCAAGAAATATTGGAGTCAACTTTCACTGACTGATTATAAAGACAAAACCAGTCTTACTTACGGAGAACTTGCAGAGGAAATTGCTCGCATCCATATTATGTTTGAAGAGCTGGGCATTGAGAAAGGAGATAAAGTGGCATTGATTGGAAAGAATCATAGCACTTGGTCATTAGTGTTTCTTGCAACATTTACTTATGGTGCTGTTATAGTGCCTATACTGCATGAATTCAATCCCGAAAGCATGCTTCATATTATTGAACACAGTGATTCAAAATGTGCATTTATAAATGATAATATATGGCCTACATTGGATAATTCAAGAATTAATATTCCTTCTTTTTCTATCCCCAATTTTGAATTGTTACAGATTTCAGATGAGTCTCACAAAGAGATTAAAAAACATATGGAGGATAAGTTTAATGAAAAATATCCTGATGGATTTTCACAAAAGGACATATCGTATGCCTGTGTATCAAATGAAGAAGTAATCTGTATAAACTACACTTCCGGCACCACTGGTTATAGTAAAGGTGTGATGTTAACGGCCAACAACTATGCGGGTAATGTTACTTATGCTCACACATTAGAGCTACTAAATCCGGACGAAAAAGATTTGGCTTTTTTGCCAATGGCTCATGCATACGGATGTGCTTTCGATTTCCTTTATGCTCTTTCAAACGGTGTGCATGTCACATTATTGGATGTGATTCCGTCACCTATGAATCTAGTAAAGGCTTTTCAAGAAATCAAACCCAATATTATTATAACAGTACCACTTATCTTTGAGAAAATATATAAGAAAAAGATTCTTCCCACAATTGAGAAACCAATTATGAAAACACTATTAAAAGTGCCAATCATAAACAACCTCATTTACAAAAAAATAAAAAGCTCTCTTGTTGAGTCATTGGGTGGAAACTTCCGTGAGGTTATCATTGGAGGTGCAGCCTTAGGCAAAGATATTGAATCATTTTTTCATAAGATAAAGTTCCCATTCACTGTTGGGTATGGCATGACCGAATGTGCACCACTAATATCGTATGATCATCATTACGATTTTGTTCCCACATCTTGTGGTTCAATACTTGAAGGCATAATGGAGGCAAGAATAGATTCGACCGACCCAGCTAAGATTCCTGGTGAAATACAAGTGAAAGGCGAAAATGTGATGGTTGGATATTATAAGAATCCAGAAGCCACTAAAGATGCTTTTACTGAAGATGGTTGGTTAAAGACAGGAGACTCGGGAATATTAATTGGAAAAAGACTGTTTATTAAAGGACGAATAAAAACTATGTTGCTAGGGCCCAACGGGCAAAATATTTATCCCGAAGAGATTGAGGCAAAGCTAAACAATCTGCCCTACATTGCCGAAAGCTTGGTGGTGCAACGTCAGAACAAATTAATAGCACTTATTCACCCTGATTTTGCCGCATTGAAAGAAGATAGTATTAATCCTAATGAAATTGAGAATATAATGGACAATAATCGCACATTGTTGAATGCGTCAACAGCAAAGTACGAGAGAATAAATGCTATAGAAATTCAGCAAGAAGAATTTGAAAAAACTCCTAAGAAAAGTATTAAGAGATTTTTATATAGTTAAACTCATTATTTATGGTTCAACCAAAAATTTAATACCTTTACAATATGGCATTCATCTAAAATTTGAGTAATTTTGAATTATAATTTTAGATGAACCGCCTATTTAACAAACACAGTCCTTACACGAAATGAAGTATTGTTTTATTAATTCGTTATACTCGATGTAGCGATTACTAAATGCATTATATACAATAATAAATAGGCGTAGGACAAAATAAAAGACAACTGAATAAGATGGAAAATATTGAAACTTTAGGATTCGATAACGAAAAGTATTTACACGAACAAACTGAAGCTATCTTGAAGCGTGTGGGAAAATTTAACGATAAACTATATCTTGAGTTTGGCGGGAAAATTCTTTACGACTATCATGCTTCACGAGTCTTACCTGGCTTTGCTTACAATGTCAAAATGCGACTTTTGCAAATAATGAAAGATCAGGTAGAAGTAATAATGTGTATATATGCAGGAGATATCGAACGTAACAAAATAAGAGCCGACTTTGGTATAACCTACGATGTGGACGTAATGAAAAGCATCGACGATCTGAGATGGTATGGAATTGAAGTTACAGCAGTGGTGATAACCAGATATGAAAAGCAACCTGCTGCCGATATTTTCAAAAACAAACTAGAACTAAACGGAATTAAAGTATATCTTCACTACCCTACTCGCGGATATCCTCAAAATATTGATCTTATTGTTAGTGATGAAGGATATGGTGCAAACCCTTATATTGAAACTACAAAGCCAATAGTTGTTATTACAGGCCCAGGACCCGGTAGTGGCAAACTTGCTACTGCGTTAAGCAACCTATATCATGACTATAAAAGAGGTAATAACAGTGGATATGCTAAATTTGAGACTTTTCCAATTTGGGATTTGCCTTTGAATCACAATGTGAATATTGCATACGAAGCCGCAACAGCTGACTTAGGTGACGAAAATATGATTGACCCATATCACCTAAATGCTTATGGAGTAGAAGCTGTTAGCTACACTAGAGATATAGAAGCTTTTAAGTTGCTAAAATCTATACTAAACAAGATTACAGGAGATGAAAGCATCTATAAATCACCCACTGATATGGGTGTTAATAGGATTAGTTCTGGAATAATTGACGATAAAATATGCAGTGAAGCTGCATATCAGGAAATTATTCGTCGACATCTAAGAAGCTTTGTTGATTATTCAAATGGACAAATTGGCACCGAAGCATTAGATCGTTATGCTGAAATAATGAAAAAAGTAAATGCTAGAGATGAAGATAGATCCGTAGTTGAACCAGCACGTCAAGCTGCCGTCATTGCTGAGCAAGAGGGCAAAGGATACGATGGTATATATTGTGGAGCTGCAATATTGCTTAAGGATGGAAAAATAGTTACTGGCAAAAACTCCATGCTACTTCATGCCTCATCAGCTATGATTTTAAATGCTATTAAGCATCTTTCGGGATTACCCGATAATATGATTCTTCTGCCTGAGAATATTATAGATTCTGTCACTCATCTCAAAAAGGATATTCTTGACGGCAAGACTACTAGCTTGGATGTTGAAGAAACTTTAATAGCTTTATCAATTAGTGCAATATCTAATCCTGCAGCTCAGATGGCCTTGCGAAAGCTTACAGAGCTGAACAATTGCGAAATGCACTCTACACATATTCCTACCGCTGGAGATGAAGCAGGACTTAGGAAATTGAAAATTAATGTTACTTGTGATCCTTTATTTTCGGGTAAAAGGTTGTTTGTAAGCGAATAGATTTTAAACTCACAGAAAAGACATATAAAGAGGGACACAAAACCATGTGTTCCTCTTTTTTTGAGATATTCCAAGCGAATTCCCAAATTAAACAATTATCTTTAAAACATGAAAATATTGATTATTGAAGATGAAAAGGAACTGCGACAAGTGATAAGTGAATCGCTTATTAAAGAAAGTTATGTGGTGGAAACTGCTCACGACTATAGTACTGCATTGGATAAAATTGAAATTTATGACTATGACTGCATTCTGCTTGATATAATGCTACCAGGTGGCAATGGACTCACATTGTTAGAAAAATTAAAGAAGAGCAATAAACCATCAAACGTAATAATAATTTCTGCCAAAGATGAACTAGACGATAAGGTTCTGGGACTAGATTTAGGTGCAGATGATTATATTCCAAAACCTTTTCATATTGCCGAGCTAAATGCAAGATTGAAGGCTGTGTTGCGAAGAAAAAATCTGAGTGGTAAAAATACTATTGAGATTGGCAATTTAAGTTTGGATATTAATGAACGAAACACTAAAATTAATAATATCTTAGTTTCGCTTAACCGAAAAGAATTTGACATTATGTATTACTTCATACTAAACAAAGATCGTTTGGTATCAAAAACAGCATTAGCCGAACATGTATGGGGCGACAATATTGATCAAGCAGATAGTTTTGATTTTATATACTACCAAATCAAAAATCTTAGAAAAAAACTAAGAGATGCCGAGGCAAATGTGGAAATTGAAGCAGTGTATGGAATAGGTTACAGATTATCTGAAAAATGAAATTAGCAAACCAGTCCCTAAAGTTTATTTCTATTTCTATGCTAATTGTCATTAGTATATGGGCACTTATTTTCTATTTCAGAATATATCATGAAATTAAATCTAGCGTAGATGAGGGATTGGACAACTATAAAAGACAAATAGTTGCTCAAGCTATTTCTGATTCTACTATGCTTGAAAATGACAGTTTCGAAGACAGTTTCTTTTCCATACGTCCTATTTCATCTCATAGAGCACAAACATACATAGATACCTATAGCGATACTATAATGAGAATGCAAGATACAGATGATCCGTTTCCCGAATTAGAACCAGCAAGGATGCTATCAACGGCATTTGAAGTAAATAATAAATATTATGAGCTGAATGTTCTACATTCAATGATTGAAGAAGATGATCTTGTGAAACAACTATTTTGGAATACTTTCTGGCTCTACACTGCACTCTTCATCACTATAATAATTATAAATAACCTAGTGCTTAGGAGATTGTGGAGACCATTCTACAAATATTTAAGTAAGTTAAAGCGATACAGACTTGGGAGCAACGAAAACATGCCAGAAATAAAAACCAATACCAATGAATTTAATGATCTGCATCAAGCTGTACACACATTATTAAAACATAATCTATTAGTTTACGAGAAACAAAAGCAGTTTATTTCAAATGCATCACACGAATTGCAAACGCCCTTAGCCATAGTTGTAAATAAACTTGAATTACTTATCGAGAGTGGCAATATAAGCGATGATAATGCAAAAACAATTAGTGAGACTATCAATATAGCAGAACGACTTATCAGAATTAATAAATCACTATTGCTTCTATCAAAGATCGAGAATAACCAGTTTATGGACAATCAGTTGGTATCAATAAACCAAATTACATACAATAATATTGATGACATTAAAGAAATAGCAGATTACAAAGAAATAGGTATTGAATTTTCAGAGTCAGGCAATTTAGAAACAAATATAGACCCATCTCTTGCAAATATCATTATTTCAAACCTAATCAGAAATGCAATTTTCCATAATTACGCTAGAGGCAAAGTAGAGATTTCAATATTTGAGAACAGATTTAGAATATGCAATACTGGCAGCAATAAACAACTAAATAACGACAACCTATATTCTAGATTCTATAAGCTTGATAATAATTCAAGTGGTTTAGGGCTTGGACTGGCTATAGTCAATGCTATATGCAAATTATATGGCCATACGATAAAATATAGCTACAAGGATGGAGAACACTGCTTTGAAATAAAATTCAAAGAATAACACCTTTATTTCCCTTTCATATCATTATTTATCCAAATTTATTCCAGATTTGGGGGTTTTCTTTGTAATATAATTATAAAATGATGAATAATGAAAAAGTTTAGTTTGATATGCGTACTGTCCTTATTGTTTTCAATAAATATTGCTTTTGGGCAAAAAATACATAAAAGTTCAGTGCCTTCACTAATAATGAATAGTTTTCAACAAGAGTTTCCACGAGCTTTTGATATTGAGTGGAATCTGGAGCAGGATATTTATAAAGTAGGATTTGAAACAGGTCTAAGAAGACACGATAACACTGTATGGTATAGCAAAACTGGAAAAAAGCTGAAACAAAAATCAGAAATATCTAAAAAGAGTTTGCCAGAGAAAGTTTTAAATAGCATTAAAACAAATTTTGATGACTACAAAATCAGTGATATAAAAGTAATTAAAGAGTCAGGAAAAGAAATATATACACTTGAATTAAAAAAGATTTATGAAGAATGGAAAGTTAGTATTGATTCCGAAGGTGTTATTACCAGCAAGGTTCCCGACTAAAACATCAAAATATGGAGAATGCGAAAATCCAAAAGAGAGTAGCGAAAATAAATACATAACTATATAAAATATGAAAAAGTTATTTTTATCATTTTTTACGCTTATATTAGCCATAACTTTATTGAGCAGTTGCGACAATGAGAAAGTAATTTCAAACGATAAGTTGCCTGTTGAGATTAGCACTTATATAAACACCCACTTTCCTGATAATCCAATAATCCAATCGATGATTGAAAAGGATGATTTCACAAAAAAATATGAGATTATATTAGAAGGAAACTTCTCACTGACGTTCAATAGCAAAAAGGAGATTATAGATATTGAAGGCGCTACAAAATTGCCTGATAATGTAATCCCTGAAAAGATAAGACAATACGTCGCAGAGAACTATCCCGACAATTTTATTAAAGGATGGGAACTTGATGACAAAAATCAACAAGTGGAACTTGATAATGGACTAGATTTGGAGTTTACGATGAACGGTGATTTTATCAGGATTGATAACTGATTGTAGATTTAAGAGGGTGTGTCAAAAGTCTGAGCACACCCTTTTAATATAAAGATGAATTAAATTTTATCTCTAAGTACATGACAAAAAACCAAACATATTTAGATTATTCTTCTTTTTAGCGTTTAATAATGCCTGAGCTAAATATTTAATCAAAAATCCCGGGAGTGTTACCAATCAAGACTTGAAGTGTTAATAAATAGAGGTGTACATCTTCCTTTATTTACAATTATTTGCAATTAGTATGTTTTGTAATGCTTTAATAATGTTAATATATGTGCTATTTTTATTTTGACTTTAAGTTCTTGATTGATTATTAGTTTATTATGACGGTTTTGTTTTGAGTAATAATTTTCCGGTGGGCTAAAAAAAAAATTTTTTTAGGGATAAAAGGGCTTTCAGATAGGTGTGAATGTTTTTATCTTGATCCATTTTTTGCTATGAGAGCTTAAAAAACTAATTTTTATCCTTTGTTAACTCTAATTTATGGTTGATAGTGTTAATATATTTCACATTTGAGGGTGAAAATAGTCAAACAAATTTTT